>JAFGFR010000115.1 GCA_016930955.1 Victivallales bacterium
ACATGAGCTTCACATAACGGCCAGCTTCACATAACTCTTGTTATGTTGAGCTCAACATAACAAAAAGCCTGAAGCTATGCCTACAGCGCGGTGCCTTACTTGAACTGGTCGAAGCTTTTTGGCGGCCTTACCGGGCGCCGGGTCGCGGTATCGACAAACACATGCACCGTATGCCCTTCGGCAAGTAGCTCCCCGTTCTTGCGGACTTCGCAACATATCTTCAGCCTCGGCCCCTTCAGGTCCTCGATCCAACCGGATATTTCCAGCATGTCGTCGTATCTGGCGGGGCTTTTGTATCGGCATACTGCCTCGACCACCGGGAGCATTATGCCGGCGGCCTCGACCTCCCTGTAGGATGCGCTCGACTCACGGAGCAGCTCGGAACGCAGACGCTCAAAATAGACAAGGTAATTGGCGTAATAAACCACGCCCATCTGGTCGGTGTCCGCATAGGGGACACGGTATTGTATCGCTGACTTGTGTCTCATCACATCAACCTTATAGGTTATGGCCGGGAAACACCAAGAAGGTATGCCCACTTCTGCATCGGCGCGGCCCCGCATCCAAAATGGCAGGCCGCGCGGCCACGGGTTGTTTTGAAATTGGCTCTCAGTGCTTTTTTTCTCCGAATGGGTAGGGAAGCAGATCGCCAAGGGAACTGGTCTCTCTCCTCCCCGCCAGGCATGAGCCGAAAATCTGCACGTATCTCGGGCTCTGGGCGCAGACCGAATTGCAGAACAACATCGCCGTGATATACTTCAGGATTCTAGAGCATGGCCAGACCTCCAGGGGCAGAACTTTCTCTGGTTTTACCACCTTCCACATAAGTGAAGGGATAATCACCTCACCGAGGAAGGGGGCTTTCTTTCTTTTGTCATGTGTGTTGGACACGATCAGGGCGAATCCGTGCTCGGTATGTATGATCGAGCCATGAAGTCCGAAAACGGCGCCCAGCTCGAGGGCTATCCCCGCCATGAGGACATCCGTGCCGAATCGGTCCTCCAGGACCGGCCCCAGAGAGAAAACGTCTGAGTCCTGCATGTTCTCGGTGCAGACGGTGAAGCCTGACTTCAGCATGAAGGCCGCCAGTCTGCGTGGGGAGCGCGGGCGTGCCTTCGAGGCATCCGATATGAGGTCCCGCCAGAGGTCGGACATGTCGAAGGAGTTAAGCTCGCTGTACCACACGAGATTGATGTTCGCGAGCCCTTGGAGCAAAGATTCCCCGTCTTCGGCGAACTGGCTCGACAACCACTTCCGCCGCCTTCGGTTGGTCTGGATGGCCTGAAGCTGGTGGATTTGCCTTCTGAGTGCAGGAGATTCCTGCAGCTCTGCCATAAGCTGGTTTATGCGGACCGATTCAGGGTCTTCCGTGAGCAGCTCGTACATCGCCGCGTTGGCGACGTTCGAGTTATCGTCATCCAGAAGCGAAATCAGTGATTCGAGTTTCTTTTCTTTCATTCCTTGTTTTCTTCCGGTTTTTTGACAGGGAACTTTCCGACGAGTGCATCCTGGGCGATTTGCATGGCATCCTTCCTGAAGGACTGTTTAAGCATCCATTTGAAGAATCCCGGCTCGGTTGCCGCCAGCTCTCTTATCGTGGTGCCCGAATGCTTGCTGAAAGCCACAACAGCCTCTCCCTCGACCCATTTGAACTTGCCTGTACTGTCTATCCATGTCGGATCGGACTGGTCGCAGTACTCGCTGAGCTTGTCCATGTCGTTGGGCAGATCCTGATACTTCCTCAGCTGGCCCTGGAGCACCTCGATACTTGCCAGGACATCGGCCTCGGCGCTGTGCGCATCGTCAAGATTTTTATCGCAGAAGTATTTATACGCCGCAGCGAGGGTCCGGGGCTCGCGCTTGTGGTATATAGTCTGCATGTCAACGATATTCCTCCCCTCCAACGAGAATTCCAGACCGGCACGCTTGAACTCCTCGGTGAGCAGGGGAATGTCGAAGCGCTTGACGTTGTAGCCTGCCAGATCGCACTTCTCCATGTAAAGGTAGAGGGACGAGGCAATCGCCTTGAATGTCGGTTTGTCCTTTACATCCTCGTCGTATATCCCATGAATCTCGGAGACTTCGAGAGGGATATGTTTTTCCGGGTTGATTCTTCGGGTCTTGATCTCCATCTCTCCGCCGGGGAGTATCTTTGCCAGCGATATCTCGACTATCCTGTCGGACTGGAAGTTCGTCCCGGTAGTCTCGAGATCAAAAAAAATTATAGGCGAAGCCAGATTAAATTCATATTTTGCCATTTGCTTCCCTGATTCTGTTGTTGACATTGCTCGAGACGCTAACATAGCCTATGGTGACGCGATAGCCAACTCTGATTTCAAAAAAAAATGGCCTTTGCTTTGCACGATGGCGGCGATGCAGTAAGTTATCGCGGGTTCTGAGGTTCGGTTTTTGAAATTAGCGGCCCTGTGCGGCCGCCTGGAGCTTGTGATGGATATGCTGCGATTCGGATACGTGTTGGCTTTGCTTGCCTCGGCTGCTCTGGCTCCTTCGCTACTGATGTGCTGCCGGGCATTGTTCTTTACATTTCTCTCGATGTTCCCTCGCAGGCGGGCATTCTCCGCTGCTCCGATTGCAAGGATTGCGATAGTTCTAAAGGTCTGCGACCTTGAGGGGCGTATCGAGCGGATGGTATCCGAGTTGATTTCGGGACTAGACTACGACCACAAGTTATTCGACGTGGTTGTTGTGGCCGACGGCTGCCGTGACTCGACGGCCTTCCTGGCGGGTTTTGCGGGTGCCCGGGTGCTCGAGGTCAACGACCGTCCCGGCCTGACAAAGATAAACGCGCTGGAATGGGCTTTCGGACAGCTTCTTGAGGAAGCGGGATATGATGCATTTCTGGTCATCGAGCCCGGCACGGTTCTTGACGACACGACTTTGCGTGCGCTGGACCGGGCGCTGGCCAGAGGCTCCAAAGCAGTACAGCTGGCATCTGCCCCAATCAACGCCAAACTCTCCTGGCGGGAATGCCTGAGCAGTATTCATTTCGCATCCGCCACGCATGTCATGCCGAGGGGCAGAAGCATGCTTGGCCTCTCATGCGGCATCCTCGGAAATGGGTTCTGCCTGACAGCGGAGATTCTGCGGGAAATCCCCTACAGGGGTGCCGGGCACAGTTTCGCGGAATGCCTTGAATACCACCTCGGCATAATCCTCGGGGGCGAGAAGGTAAGATATATGGCGCATCCTGCCTTTATCCCTCCCGACTATCTCGATTATATCCTGCGCTGGAAACTTCACGAGAGGAGCAAAATGGGGGTGTCCAGATATCATTTGAAAAATCTTGTCAAGTCGGCGGCATCTGCGAATTTACAGGCCTTGGACAGTGTGCTTGACCTAATGCTTCCCTCCGTGGGGGGGACTGTCGTTGCCCTTACGGTGTCCCTTTTCGCAGGGGGGCTGCTTTTCATTGCCGGCGACAGGCTGCGGGGTTGCGAAGAGTTGTTCATTCCCGGCCTTGCCGTGTCGGGGCTGTCTTTGTCGGGTCTTTTGATGCTGCCTTTCCGACCCCTGGCCGCATTGCTTGAAAAGGGGCTTCCCTTCAAATGCTGGATCGCATTCCTTGCCCTTCCCCTCTATCCGCCATGGTGCCTTTTGCTTACATGGCGTAAGCGTTCAAGTTGTATGGTCTTCTTGTTTTTTCTGTGGTTTTTTTCGACTCTCCACCCTGGGGCTTGCTAATCGTCTCGAAGTAGTCTTTGCGGCGGATACGGACGCTGGGGACAGCGTCCCTCCCAGTGGTTCGCGACTGTATTTGGGAGGGCTATTGCGAGTCACGGCGTAGTCAGCTTGCTGACGAAGACGAATCCCAAATGGCCGTGTGTTTGCGTGCCTCGGCACCGACCAGATAATTATGAGACGATTAGTAACCCGAAAATTTTAAGCAAACCACTTGCAATGCTTTCAAAGCAAACTAGAGTGATGAGTCCAAAACTACCCGTGCCCGTGTCCCTGACGCGGTCCACGCGGAGTTTTGAAGTTGGCTCTAGATTGATTTATCATCATCTGGCGTGAGAAAGGAAGTGAAAAGATTGATTTATCAAGGGGTTTCCAAAGTCATTGCGGGCTTGCCTTTTTGTGTGAGCACTCGAGCGGGAATGGAAACGACGAAGAACAGGCGAGTGGATTATACCCTGATCGAGCTGCTTTTTGTGATCGGGATTATCGCGATACTGGCTGCATTGCTGCTTCCTTCTCTGTCACAGGCGAGGCGTCTCGGGCGTGAGATGTTGTGTTTGGGCAATCTGAAACAGATAGGTCTGGGTCTGCAAAGCTATATCTTGAACCACGACGGATGGACACTTCCAAACACGCTTGAGCACACGTATGGGGGTTCCACGGACGAGGTGAACTTCATGGTATATCTTCACAATCATGAGATCAAGTCAGGTGGGAATGTTTTCGAGTGTCCTGCTGCTTATGGCAACCCGTCTCCTCCAAGCCAGTACAACAATGCCGAAATCCGAGGGTTGAAGACCCTGGCCAAGGGTTCCTACATCCAGAACTCGGTGTACACATGGAACAGCCAGGCGAGGGACTTGTACAATGTGAACATGGGGACATCTGTGACGGTGACTTACATGAACAACCATTTCCGTGGGTGGACAGGCGGGGGCAATGCAAAGACACCGATCAAGATCTCACGTGTCAGGGATTTCAGCGGGAAGATATATGTGGCGGATGCCTTCAGAAAGCCAGTTGAAATGACCGACAACACATGGAAGAGCGATGTCGAGAGCCTGAATCACTGGCTCGAGACCGACTGGGGGCCTTTGCCGGACAATCTTGGGTCTCAGCGCCGCGATGTCGGCTATCACCATCTGCGGACAGGGTTCAATGTGCTTTTCGGGGATATGCATGCCGAGACGCGGCTGAGGAGCCGCGTGGAGGAGTGGCACGCCTACGACTACTGAGAGCCAATTTGAAGACAACCCGTGGCATTCGCGCCAAAAGAGTCTGCCGCTCAAAGGGTTGGGGGGCGGAGGTACGGCATGTGACACGGTGAAATGGTGGGCGCGGACAGTTGATGGTATGCACCAGCCATTTTGCCGCACCGTCTGCCGCGCCTGCGCTCCCAACGCGGTTCACGCGGAGTCTTGAAATTGGCTCCTGACTCGTTTTATTCGTATGAGGTCGTCTGATGAGGGATTTGAAGATATTGCTTGTGAGGCCGCATGTGTGCATGCCTACATCGAGGTGGCTGCAGACGATGCTGTTGCTCGAGCCCTATGCGCAGGAGCTTATAGCAGGGGGTGTGACAGCGCCACACGATGTCAAAATATGCGACCTCGCTGTGGAGAAAAGGCCTTTGAGGGCCTTTCGCCGTGTCCTTGGCGAATATTCGCCGGATTTTGTGGGGTTCGGTGGATTTTCCGGGCAGTTCAATGTGAACTGTGATTTGGCGGGTCTGGTCAAAGATATGTTGCCTGGATGTGTCACATGCCTTGGTGGCATCCATGCGTCGAGCATGCCTTCCGGCTGCAATCTTCCGGGTCTGTTTGATCTGGTTGTCAGGGGTGACGGGGTATCTGCGTTGAAGACTATAGTTGCCGCGATGGAGTCCGGGGATGACATCCCTGAGTCAAAATGGATTCTCCACCCTGCGTCGGTTTCGTTCGACACTTTGGCCAAGATGCCCCCACCGCCGTTGCATCCTGACGGAATAAACACGCTGCCGAGACGTGATCTGGTTGACCAGTCGCGATACTTTTGCATTTGTTACGGCAGCCCGGGAGAGAGGATCAAGACCCTTTTCCCCCGGATAGCCTGTGTCAGGACGAGCGTGGGATGCCCCAATCGGTGCAGCTTCTGCGTCGTGCATTTTCTGGCCAATGGTAAGTATCTTCAGCGCGATGTCGAGGATGTGGTTGACGAGATTGCGTCCTTGCCCCAGGAGTATATCTATTTTGTTGACGACGAGACTTTCATCAATGCCAGGAGGATGACCCGGATTGCAGAGCTGTTGATTGCCCGCGGTGTGAAGAAGAAGTACCTTTCATGGGCCCGCAGCGACACGGTCTGCAGCCATCCCGAGCTGTTCGAGTTGTGGAGGCGTGCGGGTCTGGAGTTCGTCTATATCGGATTCGAGTCGCTAGAGGAGCAGAACCTCAAGGACTACAATAAGGATGCCACCCCCGACCAAAACCGCAGGGCACGCAAGATCCTAAGGGACCTGGATATCAACATACATGCGGCCTTCATGGTCAATCCTGATTTTGAGGAGAAGGATTTCATTGCCATCCGGCGGGGGATAGAGGAGATGGCTCCGGCGGAGTACGCTTTCACGGTTTTCTCCCCGCCCCCCGGGACGAAGGCGTTCCACGACGCATCAAAAAAATTCATATGCGACGACCCGTGCCTCTACTACGACTGCTTGCACACGATCTTGCCTACAAGACTGCCGTTGAAGAAGTTCTATCGTTATTTTGCCCTCCTGTACGCCTTCGGGGCGGCAAAAATCCCGCCCAGGATCAACAAGGTGAGAGTCCCGCTGAAGGATCTGCTCAAGTTCCTTGCCGGTGGTGTCCGCTTCGGATGGCATATACACCGCCTGTACCGTGACTACGAACGCAAATACTGGTGAAATCAAGATCTTCGGCAGATCTGCACAGCATTCTATCCCGGCTTGACACAAATCTATAAGGTTGTATCTTCAGCAAGATGTTTTACGGGTAATGAGTCAATTTCGAAACTACCCGTGGCCGCACGGCTTGCCATTTTGTATGCGAGGCCACGCCGATGCGGGAGCGGGCATACCTGTATGGTCTGTCCCGACCGCTCCGGCGTGGCATTCGCGCCAAAAAAGCTTGCCGATCAAAGGGGC
Source organism: Victivallales bacterium (assembly GCA_016930955.1). Taxonomy (GTDB): domain Bacteria; phylum Verrucomicrobiota; class Lentisphaeria; order Victivallales; family JAADHT01; genus JAFGFR01. The sequence goes on from JAFGFR010000115.1 coordinate 6,845, forward strand.
GGGGCGGAGTTTTGAAACTGGCTCTAATGACAGAAATTTTTTTCAGGGTGGCTTTTTATGTGCGATACGCGTTCAAGAGTATGGCTGGAGGTAGATCTCGGGCATCTGGAGCATAACTTTGGTGTCATAAGGGACAGGATAAGCCCTGCAGGGGTGCTTTCCGTGCTCAAGGCCAACGCCTACGGCCTCGGGGTTGACAGGATCGCCCGGACACTCGCCGAGGCAGGGGTCTGCGGCTTCGGTGTCGCAGAGCTGGACGAGGCGCTCCGCCTCAAGTCCCTGGGCAGGCCTGTGCAGATACTCGGAGGCATACTTCCCGACGAGATTCCCGAAGCTGTAGCCAACGACCTGAGGATACCGATTTGCGACATTCGCAGCGCGAGTCTGGTCAGCGAGACGGCGGGCAAACTGGGCAAGACCGCCATCTGTCACTTTCTCGTGGACACTGGCATGGGGAGGCTCGGGATACGCATTGAGGAGGCCGAAAGGACAATCATGGAAGCTGTCGGGATACAAAATATAAGACACGAGGGAATATATTCGCACCTTCCTTCCGCCTATATCCCGAGTTGCGAATACACAAAAACCCAGATAGACAGGTTCAAGGCCCTGTTGAGCTCTTTGGCGGAAAAGGGTATTTCATTCGATCTCATCCATATTGCGAACAGCGATGCCGTGAACAATTATCCTGAGACGTTCAGTGCGCCTTTCAACATGGTGCGTACGGGGATAAACCTCCACGGTTCTTTCGACCCGCAGGGGCAGCGCACAATGAAGCTTAAAAGCATCGTCACGCTAAAGACGCGCCTTGTCTCTGTGCGCAGACTTCCAGCGGGTGCCGCCCTTGGATACGGCTGTACATACAAACTGCCCGCGCCGGCGCTAGTCGGGACAATCTCAGCGGGCTACGCCGACGGTCTTCCGCTTGCACTCTCTAACCGCGGCTATGTACTCATCAACGGGATGCCATGCCACGTGCTGGGAAGGGTCTCCATGGACTACACCACCGTGTCCTTGGATCAGGTGCCGCAGGCGCAGTGCGGCGAAGAGGTCGTTTGTCTGGGTGGGCAGGGGCCTCTGGAGATCACAGTTGACCAGTGGGCACAGCTCAAGGGCACGCATGCCTATGACATAATCTGCTCCTTCGGATCGAGAGTCAAGAGAAGATACATCCCGGCGTAGGTTTTGAGCCTCAAGTTCGACATGTTTGAAAACGGACGCAACCGACAAAACGGACTTTAACGGGGCAGGCAGGCATATCTTGTCAACCCCAGGTTGTATGCAAACATGTTAACTGTCATTCTTGAGATTTAACTGTTTGATTTGGGATGACGCCAACTTTGTCTACTGGAATCCGTGAAGCCAGAGCCTGTTTCCCCCATGATTCATTTGAGTAGCAGATTTTTTATCTGTTCGGAGGATGTGGCGTTTTGGATTTTGGCGAGAACATCTTTGTCCTGCAGGCTGAATGCGAGTTCTGCGAGGGCCTTCAGATGGGAGTTCCCGCTGCCCTCGGCAGGGCTTATCAGAGCCATGACTATTCTTGCCGGCAGCTCGATGGTTTTAAAGCTGATCGGCTTGGTGCACAAAGCGACCATTAGAGTTGGTTTTATGACAAGATCGGCATGTCCGTGTATGATGACTATGCCCGGTGCCATCTCGACGGGGAAAGACATGGCTGATCGCGAGAGGATGGAGCGGGCCTCGGAGTTCTGTTGTGCGGAAAGCTCGGGCATCGCCCCGCCGACCAGCGAGTCGAGCATATGATCAAGAGAATCCGTCGGTACAGGTTTGCCGGCATGGACTATGTTCATGACGCGCCCGGTTCCTTTGTTTTCCTCGGAGTCGGTCTCAACAAGCTCTTCGGCCTCGATGCTTGGGTAAACGGTGACGAGGTTGAGTTTCGGGAACTTTGATGCGAGAGTCTCCGGGAGCTTTTCAAGGCCGGGCATCCAGAAGGATCCGTGCTTCCTTCCCGTCGGCAAAAAGGCGAAATCGTCCCCGGCGATGATGGAATTCAGATGGTTCACCAGTGAGCGCCAGTCAGACATCTCCGTGAATATGGTCTTTGTTTTGGGCATGGCCTTCTCGACTGCTCCCTTGAGCTTCTTCTCGACACCCGACTTTACCAGGAAGACATGCAGGACAGCGCCAATCTGTTTTGAGAGGAGCTTTGCCTCGCCGAGCATTCCCTCGAGGTCACTGCAGCGGTCGGCCATGGGCGGAAGAGGCAGAAGCACGCGTTTGGTGGTGTTTATCGGGCCGGAAAGGCGGCATGCAATTATCCTTGCCGGGCACTCTTCGAGTATGGTGTCGCGGACATCGCCGAAGATGCTTGGAAGGGCTTTCCTTCCTGCTCCCAAGCCCATGACAACGACGTCTGAACGCAGCTCCCTTGCGGCTCTCACGACCCCGTCGCCGACATTTATGGCGAGTCTCAGGCCTGCGTTGACCTTGCGGTCTGCGGCGGCGGCATGGCTCATGCATTTGGCAAGCAGACGTTCGCCTGCGGCCACCTCCCTGTCGATATTCTCGCCCTCGTAGGCTATGGCAAGCGGCTGCACCTCTCCTGGAAAAGACTCGTCACGGAGTATGAAGGCAAGATCCAGAAGGTTTATGGCGGAACTCGGGTTGAACACCGGCACGAGCATGTTCTGAGTCCTTCTTCCATGGAGTCTTGTTTTTTGTGTCTTGCCTGCTTCCGTCGCGGCGATTTCCCTGCCGAACCGGTCAACCATCCATGCCCCCAGCGGACAGGTCACAAGGATCATGGCGATCGCGCCGTTGAGGACAGTTTCGTCGAATATATCGAGCTCGTATCCCACAAGAACTGCGGCAAGTGTGGCGGCGGCCTGGACTACGCTCAGCCCGAACATGACATTGCTGCTTTCTTTGGTATATCCGAAGAGCTTCCCAGCAAGCTTTGCCGCGATGTACTTGGTTGCCACCACCCCGGCGATCATGGTCAGAGCCACCACCCAGGCTTTAGGGTTCGCGATCAGCGACCTGGGGTCGACAAGCATCCCTACGGAAAGCAGGAAAAACGGGATGAAAAGGGTGTGGCCGGTAAATTGTACCCGGTTCATAAGGATGCTTTTTTCCGGGATCAGCCGGTTGAACGCCACCCCGGCCAGAAAAGCTCCGATTATCGGCTCCATCTTGGCGAAGTGCGACAAATATGCGAATGCGCATACCACGGCCAGGACGAATAGGAACTGAGCTCCGCCCTTTTCCGGGACGCGCCTGAAGAACCACCGGCTGACAAGAGGGATGGCCGCAGTTGCCAGCCAGACTAGAGCGAGGATGCCCAGCAGAAAGGTCGCCCAGAAATTCAAGCCCAGCTCGACGTTCCTGGCCATGTCGGCGACCACGCCGAGAACCATAAGTGCCAGGATGTCGGTAATGATTGTCGCCCCGACAGTGATCGACACTGCCTCGTGCTTCACTATCCCAAGACGGCTGACAATGGGGTATGCAAGCAAGGTGTGGGATGCGAAAAGGCTGGCCATGAGCACGGATGCCGGCCATGAGAAGCCTAGAAGGAATCGTCCGAGGAAGGTGCCGAAAATCTGCGGCACCAGAAAGGTCAGCAAGCCGAACCCTATGCTGCGGGTGCGGGTCTGGGAGAAGCGGTAGAGATCTATGTCCAGCCCCGCGATGAACATGATGTAGAGCAGCCCCACGGAGCCGAGCAGCTTTATGGCTCCCTCGTTCTCAAGCAGCCCAGTGACGTTGGGGCCCAGGATTGTCCCAGCAATAAGCAAAAGTACCAGATCCGGCACTCCGATACGCTCGGCCAGAAGAGGTGCCACAAGTATTACGGTGACTATTAGGGCGAAAACCAGGACCGGATCTGATATGGGTGTCA
>JAFGFR010000116.1 GCA_016930955.1 Victivallales bacterium
ACTGGGAGGGACGCTGTCCCCAGCGTCCGCATCTGCCGCAAAGACTATTTCGAGACGATTAGTAACCCTGGGTTAGTTTCGGGTTTTGGCATCCGGATTTGTTTAGAATTTCCGCCACATCCTGCCACGGATATCTTGCCCCTGCCCCTGATCACACGGACGGCGAGGCCGCCCTCCCTCCCGGCCGCATAGGCCACGACCGAAATATACAATTGATAAGCAGATGCTTAACAGGATATATGGGCATGGAAGGGGTTGGGTTTCACTCCAATACGATTCAATGACCTGGCAGGACGTTCGACCATAGGAACCGTCTTGCAGCGCCTTAAGGATGCCGGTATCATACGGCAGCTTGGCCGTGGCCTTTATGACTATCCCCGCAGTGATTCCCAGCTGGGCATGCTATTGCCGTCATTAGATGCAATAGCCGAGGCATTGGCTGGGCGTGATGCGACACGGATTCAGCCATCGGGGGCGCATGCCGCCAATTTGCTGGGATTGTCGAATCAGGTTCCGCTGAAAGTCCTAAGGATATGCATTATGCTCCGAGCTGGATTGCGGAGATAATGCGCAGGCTCGGCAATGGAGGGGCCGCATGAGGAATTTCCTTGAACTTCCCGAAGATAGGAGGTGTCTCTTCTTTGAACAGGCGCAGGACAAGCTCCAACTTCCTCCTGCAAGCATCGAGTAAGGACTTCTGGGTCTGCTGGACACTGAAAGAGCTGTTCGGCCTTCCTGAATGGGGTGAACGCCTGACGTTCAAGGGAGGGACATCTCTATCGAAAGGATGGGGGCTTATAGACCGGTTTTCCGAGGATGTCGATATCGTGATTGACAGGCATGCGCTAGGGTTTGGTGATGAAAGATCTCCTGACAAGGCGTCCAGCAATAAACAGGCAAAGAAATGGCTTGAGGCTTTAAAAGAGGCGAGCCAGAGATGCGTCAACGGGAGGCTGCTTCCTCTGCTTAGGGATTCATTGCGAAAGGAGATGTTCTTCGGGGAAGTACCTGAATTTGAAGACATCATTCAGTCAGTCGCAGATTTCCAGAAAAAATTCAATATGGAATCAGTCTGACGAAATATCCGTTGCCGCTTTATCCGGATTCTCCTTCTCCGCGGTGGGCATGTTGATTTTTTATTCGGGCAGCAACTGAGCTTGATTCGAAACGGGGATTCGGACAGGACACGCCCCGCCGTAACTTCTCAGGGCAGTCTCATCGAGACTTACCCCCAGTGACAGCATGCTGTTCCTCAAGCGAAAGCGGAACTGCTCCTCTCAGGACGCTTGCGCCTTGTCAGTGAACTTCAGGCTTATGCATTTTTTCGATTTTGATCTTTTTCCGTGGTCTGCCACGTATAACGAGGAGAACCGGCTCGCCGCCCTGGACGGGAACGCCGTCCTGAAAAGATATGTCTGGGGCGGGGGTGTCCCGATCGCAGCGCTGGACAGCTCCGAGCCCACCCCATACTACTGCCTGCGCGACGCCAACAAGAACGTCTCGGAGCCCGGGGCCCCCGACGGGTCGCTCAAGGCACACTACGAGTACTCCCCGCCCGGGATCATCACAGCCTCCGACGGCCCATACGCCGACAGCAACGCATTCAGATTCTAATGGATATGCTCCTCGGCCTTTTGCGACCGTCGGGGTAGTATTCCACCGTCTGCACGGCCTTCCATTCCCCGCCGGCCTCGTACAGCAAACCGCCATCCTGGCTTAGCGCGAAACGCCCCATGGCAAAATCCCTTACGACGGGCGGCAGGACAACCCAGTCGCCATTCTCTTTCAGGCGCTTCTGGTTATGCCGGGCAAGCTCCTCGAGCAAGTCCTTGTAACCTCCGGGAGGCCTGGCCCCGGGTCGACTGGAGGCAAGCTCAATCAGCTCGCCCAGATTGTGGCCATTCAACTCGATGTCAACCTCCCCGGAAACCCCGAGAATTGGGCCCGTGTCCATCCCGCCGCCAGAACCAGTGTATGGTTGCGCCACAATAACACTCGACCTCATCACCCGGTGTCCCGCCAGTATGGCCCTCTCCACCGGCAAGGTGTGCAGTCCCACAAGCTCGCGCTTGCCATCACTCTCGACCGTCAAGTCCCCAGGATGCACATTCAAACAGGGAAAATCCCCGGTGATGTTCGTCAAAGGGACAAATCCCGCCAGAACACCAAAATCTATCCTGTAGGGCTCCAGCCTATGCCGAAGCTCTTCTGTCCATTCCTCGCGGATACCGCGTCCTCTCTCCCCAGCCAAAGACACCCTCGATTCCCCTCGGTCTTGGTAAAAACGCTTGATGTCGTGTTCTACCAAAGGCAGGCCATATCGTTCTGATATTTCCCTTGCCCTGCTTTTCTCGGGTGCATCTGTGACTATGAGCGCGGGATTCCAGCTGCAAGTCTCCCGGGAATCGCGGAGCTCGTGTTCAAGCACCCTCTCGGCGTTTGTCCCGCTGCCGCTCACAAACAACGCCGCATTCAGCCTCCCGGTATTCCCGCATTCTATAAATTTCCTCATTTTTCTCCGCCGTCTCTTGAAAATACCCAAAAACATATTAAAATTACCCATTGAAGCGCTTGAAATGCAACCCATCGGGAGGCCGCAAGCGCACAGGGAAAACAATATACTGTTACAAAAAGGGTTCGCAAATATGAAACGCAACAAGATGGTCGTCGCAGTCTTTGTCGCCTCGTTCGTGCTCCTGCATGCATACACCGTCCAGGCAGGCGCATGGTCCTGGGGGAAAATCTACAAGATGCCGGAGAAAAACGTCAATACCGTGCTGATAATCGGCAACTACACTATTCCCAGGCTAATTGCCGAGCTTGTCCAGGAGGAGACCAGGCAGCCTATCGTCGTCATCCCGGCATCAGGAGAAGGCAATGTGACCTTCATGCCCGCCGATCTTGAGGACAAGACCCTTGAGATAAGTCTCGAAGACTTCTCTGATTTCATTAATTTCCTCAACCCCGAGAAAATTGTCGTGCTAGGCGACAGAAGATATGTCCCGGACAGCTACATCGCGAAACTTGACCCCAGACAGACCGTCATAACCGTCACCAACAGGGACTGGTCGGATGTCGCCAAGACGACCTCCAGGATACTCGATCTCAAATACCTCATCCGAGATTTCAGGGCCCAGCAGGAGCTTATCGCCAGCGGCAAGCTTTACCGGCCTTCGACCTCGAACGCCAGAGGCCCGCAGCCTACGGAGCAGCTCATACCAGACTCCGTGGCCGTCCCGCCCGTCATTGTCGAGGAAATCCAGATAACGACAGAGGAACCTGCACAAGATATCCTCGAGGAGCCGAAACTTATTGACGAGACTTATGTGGTGCCGAAATAGGATGCACCCTTCCCGCTGAGCTTCGCAGATGACTCAGTAATACAAATCAGGAATTGTCGCATCGGTTGTGCTGAACTTCTTCCATATAGCCAGAAACACGTTCAGGGAATGCCTCAGGGAACCCATATTCTTTATCCTTCTGACCTCGGCAATAACCCTGATCGGGCTTTTCCCTTCACTCTCTTTGTTCGTATTCAGGGAACAGATCAAGCTAGTCATTGACAGCTCCATGGCGACCACGCTTGTTTTTGGCCTTGTGGCAGCAGTGCTGTGCGCAAGCAACACCATACATAGGGAAATCAGGAACGGCACAGTTCTTTCCCTTCTCTCCAAACCAGTCTCAAGATGGAACTTCATCATTGCAAAGATGGCCGGGATTCTCGCCGCTCTGTCTGTGTTCGTCTTCTCATGCAATGCCGCCACAGTCATCTCCATCCGCGTCGCAAACGACCAATTCCAGCTCGACTTCATCACCTTCTACACCTACTACGGGATGATAGGGATCTGCTCGCTATGGGGCGCGTTCAGGAACTTCTACTCAAGGAAATCCTTCCCCGCATCCTCCATCGCATCCATGTTGCTCATCATCCCGGCATTCGTCTTATTCCTCCAGATCATGCCGCTGGACGGCAAACTCCTCCCATTCCCATGGGAAGTGGTCCCCGCGCTCGTGCTTCTCTTCTTCGCCGTGTGGAGCATGGGAGCCATAACCGTGATGCTTTCCGCCAGACTCGACATGATGACAAACCTCTGTGCCAGCTCCGCGCTATTTTTTGCTGGCCTGGTCTCGGACTACTTCCTCGCCGGATCAGAGGCAACATTATCTCTCTCCGCTGTCCTTTACGCGGTTATCCCCAACTGGCAGTTCTTCTGGATGGCCGATGCCCTCTCGAGCAAGACTCCCATCCCATGGGTCTATGTGGGATGGTCCGCAGTATATATATCGCTTTATATGACTCTATGCGCCATGATCGCAATCCACCTCTTCATAGACAAGGAAGTCGCGGAGAACGTCGCCAGAAACTGAATCCTCGGATTTCCCATCCCATAATGACTCAAAGCTGAAATTGGCTTACAAGCATGTTTTTCCTGTTTTTTCTGCAACAGGGCTTGACAATGCATGATAATTGGTTATATTCCCCTTTGACCAAATGTTTTTGTGGATGTTTTGAATGTGGGGAGGCTGGAGCAGGAGCAATTGTGAGAGAGTTTGATTCTTCAAGGTATAGGAGGCGGCATGGTGGATGCTAGAGAGAAAAGGATGTGCGAGGCGAAGGCTGGCGTGATCAAGGCGATTGCGCATCCGACGCGTCTTTGGATGGTCGAGCGGCT
>JAFGFR010000117.1 GCA_016930955.1 Victivallales bacterium
CCAAAAAGGTGAAAGCTCAGTTAGACTTAAAGCCTTGTATACAAATATGTTAACTTACATTTTTGAGATTTAACTGCTTCATTTAGGATAAAAACAGTCGGTGTCTCACCTTCCGGCGTTCAACCTTTCGGCAAGCTGCGGGGGCAGGCCGTTTCTGATGATCTGCTCCTGTGCTTTTCTGATGTCGTAATCTATTCGGTAAATCTCGATGTCCAGTGTCTCCGTGTCAAAGACGCTGACCGAGGCCTTGGAATTGAAATCCCTAGGCTGGCCCACTGAACCAGGGTTGAGCAGGAACTTACCTCCCTGGACTCCCGAGAACTGCCGCGTCGTGAGTAGCTCAAAGACTATCTGTCCGCGGCTGACAGTGAAAAGCAAGGGGATATGGGTGTGCCCGTAGAAACAAAACCGGGAAGTCTGCATGAAGAAATGGAACATCGCCGTCTGGGCATCGAGGATGTATGGCCATGATGATCCGTCGGGAACCTCGAGCGAGGCATGCACTATCTGCACTCCCTCAGTCTCGTAGGTGAATGGCAGGCTCCCGAGCCATTCGATGTAATCTCTATCGAGGGTGTCCTGCATCCACTTAATGACGGTCTGAGCATAAGGCTGGATATTCCAGCTCGCCCCGATCTGAGTTGTATAGTGGTCGTGGTTTCCGCGGACGGAGACAATGTCGCGCTCCCTGATGAAATCTATGCACTCTTTTGGAGAGCCGCCATATCCGACGATATCACCGGTGCAGACCATCTGGTCGCACCCCACCTGACCGAGGACCTTGAAGGATGCGGTCAAAGCCTCGAAGTTGTTATGGATATCCCCGAATATTCCAAGTCTCATGTGCGTCTCCCGTCGTCAAGAACCGGTGCATCTCCGGCAATAGCAAGTCAAAGGCGGCTTGCAAAAAAAGAGCGAGTCTATCTTAAGTCCTCGAAAGCCATGATAGGAGGACGGATGGACTCCATGCCGCCTGAAGGCAGCATCCGGAACTGCTCCCATTCCCCCATCAAGACATCTTCTCCAAACCTTTTGTTTCCCTTTTTGAAAAATCCCGAGAACCTGGTCGTCTGTTTTTCACTGGCACCGTCAGCCTTCCATTCAACATCAAAACGTATATCGAAAGAAAACCCGTTGTCATCGCTTTCAATGGGCTTGACATATCCCGATGCCGCCCATGGGGCAGGATAGACCAGCTTCCTAAGCATAGTGCTTATCTCGAGACTCGAGACCTTTTCCTCGATGCTGAAGTTCCTGGTCCCGTTCTCCAGTGGGGTGGATTCTCTCATGCCCTTGGCTATGAGCGTCTGCATCAAGTGCAGGTTGGCCAAGTATCCGGCAAGGTACTTGTGCTCCGCACCCTGAGGCACAGAGCCCTTCTTCAGCAGATATTTGCCGTTGACCAGAAGCATCGAGACATTTTGCTCCTTGTTTCCCCTCTCGGACGCCTCTATGAGGATGTTGCCGGGTCCGTACTGCTCGTAGTAGCAATTCCCCTCCCGGTTGCTGGAGCCTATTTTCGAGTCAATTTCCACATCTATTAGTATGGGATTGTCGAGAAGGCTGGCCAAAGCCTGCTCCCTTGAAGTCCTTTTTTCGGTCGAGCCGTCGGGCAGCTTTTGCACCGTGCCCCAGAAAACCAGGTGCCTCACCTCCGTCTCGGATGAGGAGAACTTGGCCCAGAGCTCCCCGTCTTCCAGGACGAACATGGCCGCATCTTTCTCCATCTGCGAAGGCTGGCCGCCGAGCACCTCCAACACCTGCTGGTAGCTCATCCCGACAGCCAGTCTCTCATGCGCCTGCCGGACGCTTACCGAATTTCCTTGTCCGGGATCTGCGACAGGAAGAACAGAACATCCGGTCAATATACAAGAAAAAAGCACGAGTGCGGTCAGCAATACCGCGACAAACATGACGCGACCATCATTTGGCTCATTTGTTTTCTTTTTCTGCATGACAGTACAATGCCCATTTTTCGTTGTTGACATCAATCCCTGCAATGAGTGAAAAACCAGCGAAGAACCTGGTTCCGATTTCAGTGATAATCTCTTCGGTGTTGAGAGAGCAGAGGGGGGCGAAGACATAAGCCATCCCTGCGGGTCCGGGGCATTCCTCGAGATGAAGCAGCAGCGAATCCCCGACTTGACAGGCTCCCTTGACAGCCATAGGCACCTGCCTGCCGCACGCCACGGTCAACATCTCCGCCTGCGCATTCGGATCGACGATGAGATCGTTGATGCTGATCTTAAGCAATCTATTTTTCATTCTATGTATATCTCCTCTCCGGGGTTAATTGTCATGGTGTTTGATCTGGCGAAATCTATCACGTCCTCTTGATCGAGGAAGCGACGTGGAGACAGCTCGATTTTGGAGAGCAGCCTCCCTCGGGTGTCACGTGGCACGTCAACACCTGCGAGCTTGAGCCTTTGTGCATCGCGTTCCATAAGCATCGAACGGCAGGATTCTGCCGAGTCCGTGCCTTCAGCGTTCTTTACCGGCGCAAACTGATCCTCCCTTCTGGCCTCGAGTATGATTGATTTCCCGGCCAACGGGATGGCATCGAAGATAAAGGTCTCCAGTTTGACCGCATTGGGCTCCTGCGGTCGGACCAGCGATCCCGATTGGTCGACAAAGGGAACCTTTTTGTCGGCGCGGTGCCAGGGTAGCCTGAAGTCCCCGGCACCTGCAAGCCGCTCCACAAAGCCGCGACTGATAACATGTATTGCAGGGCTGCCGACACGGAAGACCAGATCTCCTGTACTGTCCCTTGCCTCGGCAAGCTCGTCAGGCATGTCACTGTACTCGATTATTGTAAGCCTTCCGTCGGCGATGCAGAAGTTCCCGAGCTTCTCGTGAGGGCCGGTCTTCACCAACGCACGGGTACTTATCTCCGAGCACTCCAGGTCATGAAGACCTATGAACAACGGGTTGACAACGGAAACCAAAGGGTTGTCCACTTGGAAATATGAGATGTGTTCTATTCCACAGTTGATCATGTCTTGCAGGGCTCCAGAATTCTTCATGGCCAGAAGCGTGCCTCCGTGGCCATCAGGAGCCAGGGCAAGACTATCTTTGGACTGCAGCAATATCTTCCCGTCGAATGATATCGCCGGCATGGTTCCCTGGGTGAAAAAGGTAAGCATTTCGCTGTCGAGACCGAAATATGAGTTATCCTCGAAGAACTTGACTGTCTCGTGGTGGTTTACCTTGCTGGTCATGATATACCAGCGCAAGGGTGTCCCGAATTTCTCCCCGGCCCTCGCAAGCGACTCGGCTAAATATTGGAACAAGCTCTTGCCCCTGACCGGGGTTATCGGATAGCTTCCTTTGGGCCCCTCGAAGCCAAGCCTGCTTCCCTGCCCTCCAGCCACGGTAAGCGCGGCGACTCGTCCTTCGGCCAAAAGTTCCCTCCCACGCACGGTCGCCTCTTTGTATAACATCTCCTGGGCAGGGTTTTCCGGCAATGCCGGGAAGTACGGCGCAGGCGTGATCTCCCTGGGCACGGGGGGGGAGTACCGCGACAGAACGTACCTCGATATCAGATCGTCAATCTCCTCAAGGTCCAACTCCTCGATCTCCGCAGTCAACTTCTCCTGGCCACGCTTGTCCAGATCATCGAAAAACTGCAGCAGGTGTTCTTGCGAATAACATTTCAGCCTGTTCTTCAAATCTCGGCACATATTCGTCTGAAACTCCTTTGCAAAACCATCTTGTCCGGCGGCAATCCGCTATCCGCTCCCTGTGCCCTATTGAATCTGCCTGCTATAGAAGTCCACCACCCCTGAATAGACGTTACGCCCGCAGTCCTGAGCCTTGCGGTAGCGTATCCTGGCACTTTCTATCTGGTTCAGCCGCCTGTACTCTTCGGCGAGAACAAAATAGAGCAGCGCTTCCTTGTCAAATGGGACATAGTGGAACGACTTCTCGGCATCGTCAAGGCTGATCAAGCCCAGCCACAGGCTGGCGATTATTTTGTAAGTGGGATCGGCGGCATGCTTTTCCTTCTCTCTCAGCAACTCCGCACTTTTCTCCCAGTTTTTCAAGTTCATCCTCCTCAACAAGAACACCTTCCAGAATTCCGGGAAGTCCTCGGCCGGTGTCGTCATCAGCAACACCTCCCGCCCCTGCCCTCTCGACAGCATGTCCATTATGCAGTACTCACGGTAAAGCCCTGTCTTCGGGCTGTGCGAGAATATATCCCCACCATCCCCATCCTTCGATTTGAAAAGCAAATGTTTTTTTGCCTTGAAGAGCCTGTACTGATCTTCCATGCTTGGCTCCTCGGAAATTATTTTCAGGCAGCTGTCGGCTAGAGCGGGAGAATCAAGCAAAAGAGCAAGGTCAATAATCTCGAGAGCCACTTGAGATTTGTCATACCCAATTGATTCGAGGAACTCCCTGTACTCCTCTATGGGTGCGCTTCCGCCTCCGTTCTTTATCGCCACCAGCGCAACGTAGAATCTTGCGTTTTTGTCATCCGCAAGGGTTTTAGCGCAATGTTCGAAAGCCTTTGCCGCCTCGCTCCAGTTTTTCTCCGCCATGGCTATCTTGCCGAGCTCGAAACTGGCATCGTACATGTCCGGGTCAATATCAAGTGCCGCCTCGTAGTGCCTGCGCGCACTCGGAGAAAAGCCCGATGACTTCGCAAAAAGGTAGTTCGCCACTGCATTATTTTGATTTTCAGACCACCATTCGCTATAGAATTCGCGCACGAATCCGGGATCCAGATTGAGCCGGGCTTGCTCGAGGATGGACTTCTGCAACTCGAGATTGTCTGGGCTGGCCTGGACAACCGCTCTGAAGAAAGCCTTCATGTCATCCAGTCCGGACTGTTTGGCGAGGACAATGATCCTTGACCGATACTCAGGCTTTAGTCTGGTGACGTTGACCCCCTTGATGCTCGAGGCGGCCTGGGCGTTCTCCTTTGACTCCAAAAACGCCTCGGCAAGAAGAAATCTGGCGTTGTCCATATTGGACTCGTCGTCCTTGAGTGCCGTGACGGCTTCAGAAAGGATCAGTATCTTGTCCTTGCTGTCTTCCGCGAGTGAGGCGGCACGCTCGAAGGGATAAAGCCCGCCATACTTGTTCGCCATGTACAAGAATAACTTCTTGGCTTCATCTTTCGACTCGAGCTTCATCAGCTCAGCAAAATTGCGCAGCGAAGCTTCGGAAAAAAACTGACGGGGTATTTTCTTGTAGGTATCGAGAGCCTTGACTCTGCTGTTGATGGCGTGGTAGCTGTCTGCCAAGGGCAGGAGGATAGAGTTCTCACCGGGGAACTTCTCCATGGCAGCCTCCAGGATTGTGATGCACCCCTCAGTGTCACCTCTCCCGGAAAATATCTGCGCCAAACCCTCGAATGGCCTGTAGTCAGCCCCAGGCTGATCCATTGCTTTTCTGAATGCATCCTCCGCCTCCTGAGTGCCTCCCTTACGCAAAAGGCACATGGCCTGGCCAGTGAGTGCTGCCGCGTTGTTCGGCTCGAGTTCCAGCACAGCCTGATATTGGGTTTGGGCAGACTCGAGGTCGTCGGAGTTATATGCCGTGTCAGCGGCACCGACCATTGAATTGATCTTCTCTCGCTGCTTTTGCGCCTCCAGAGCCTGCCGTTCTTCCGGGGAAAGTTTTTTTAATTCAGCGTCCGCCTTCGCCTGCGATTGCGCTAAAAGATAATATGTCACTCCTGCAACCGACAACAGCACTAGAAGAGCCCCGGCCGCGACGGCTATGCGGACCATGAGCTGCTTTTTCTTCTTTGCCTTTCTCGCGAGGATAACCCCTTCGACATCCTCCTCGGCAGACTGCTCGTCCCCCTCCGCTGTCTCTGAATGCACTGGCTCTTTCAGCATCTCCTCGAAGGAAGCAATGGCCGCATCCTCACCTGCAAGCTGGTCGAAAGAGAAGGATTTCTTGTCTTCAGACGCGCCCAGCACAGGTATGTCGGAGAACGTGAACTCCACATCCGACTTGTCCGTCAATTTGCCCGGGTCGTTGTCAAATGAGAATGAATCTTCTTTGTCTTTGTTGGCCATGATAATTTAAATATTTTCCCACTCTCCAGGGATATCGAATTACCCATTTCCCAGCCCATCAGAAACAACCTGCGGCCACTGCCTCATCTCCGCGAAGACAGGCTTGCCGCTATCTTCAAAAGTCCAATATACATCCCACAAGGAAGTTTTACAATAAAAAACCTCCCTGTTGACCCCTGATCCTGTCGCAAGACGGGGATAGGTTGACAAAGAGGAAAGAAAAGGAAAAGGAGGATCGAGAGAAACTTCCTTACCTCCGTTGCCTTCTTGTAAAAGTAAATTAATGACAGAGTCGCACCCAAGATATACAAGGCCTATAAGACCAACGACACCCCCAGCAATGAGACCCCGAGGGCGGAGGACGGCAAAACCCAAGCCGCACTTGAGCGTGGCGCGGTCTTCCCAAAGTGGCGGGAGCATCCTGCTCGCGTGTCTGGATTAACTTCGTCGCCGCCACCACAAACGCCGTGGCGAAGATGCAATCTGCCGGGATCGCGGGGCTCCGCACCCGCAACTCTTCAGACA
>JAFGFR010000118.1 GCA_016930955.1 Victivallales bacterium
ATCCTCAACCGGGCCGTCTACGAACCGGTCAAGGCACTCTATCCCACCGCACATGTCAGCAACTACGGTTCTGTGATAGCCACGGCGGACAAAACGGACAACGTCATGCTCGACCTCAACGGCCATCTCTACACCAACAGCGAGCTTTTTGGCAATTGTCTCGCCCCGGTGCTCTACGGCTATCGCGGACTCGAGAACGCAAGCCTTAAGGACGGCACGAAGCTCGGCGTCTCCCCGACCAAAATCCTCAAGTTCCAGCTCTACAACGCGCGGGTATGTTGCCGCGCGCCCGGCGACTTCCCTGTCACCCCCTGGGTCAGCCATCGAAGCTGGCGGGGCGACAGCCTCTACAAATACCAGAACCCCAACGACTACTATCAGGAGTTTATCTACCATCTCGGACTGATGGGCATCGAGGAGATCATCCTTTGGAACCCGGCACCCTGGATGCCGAAGCAGAAATTCGATGATTGGACACGCAATGAGGCCGACGACTTTGCCATGGACAGTGCCTTGCGTGTGCTGAACCGCCGGCTGGCCGGACAACGCCCGCGCCTTCTCACCTCAGGGCCCATCGCCTGGCAGGACGAACTGGTCGTGACAGGCGCCCAGGTCGGCCCCGACCGCGTCCTCTGGCGCGTCACCAGGCCCGACTGGGGCCTCACCGTCAAGGCCATGCCCAAAGGCACCATTATCCCCCCGAACAAGTTCATCGGCTTCTGGTTCGAGAGCAAGCCCGGCGAAAAGGTCTCATTCGAGGTGGTCAAATGAGACAGATCAAAGCGGAAATCCTTCTGCTTATACTGGCGACAACAGCCGCAATGACCCAACTGAGTGACGCCGTGGCAAGTGACAGCAAGATAACGATGGTGGACGAAGGAATGGTTGCTCCGGATGGGCTGTGGTTGACGCGCAAGGCCTTTGCCAATACCATTACCCCAAAAGGCGATTGCATGAAGATTCACAAAGGCTACATCTATGTCACCCGTTATCAGGGCGGAATGGACAACCGCAGTGTCTGGCTCTCACGCAAGAAGATCGGTGGCAAAGAATGGAGGCACATCAAGTTTGACCATCGCCATGTCATGTTCCGTAAGGATAAGCACCTGCCCGAAGAGGAACAGCGGGGCGATGCTCACAACTCTATAGCAATTGGCATCTGTCCAAAAGACGATACCATCCATCTCCTTTATGATATGCATGCCTATACGCCCAAGGATTTCCCCGAAGATTTCTTCAATTACAGCTACTCCAGAGAAGGGGCGGCTGTGGTTCCTGACGAAGAATGGACCGAGAACCTGTTCTTCCCGAAACAGAACTATCTGAACAAGGATGTGGCGGCACGAAAGCCCACTGCGTATCATAGGGTCACCTATCCTGAATTCATTCTCACCCCCAACGGCGACCTGCTGGCTAAGTGGCGTGTTGGCGGACATACCTCCGCATGGATGCATTTCAGCCTGTACGACGGCAAGAAATGGAGTGACCCCTGGAAATGGAATGACCAGCCCTGCGAGAAAGTCACCGGTTTTTATGGTGATTTCAGTATCATGAACGGTTGTATTTACGCGGTCTGGTGCCGGCGGACAATAAGTGACAGTGAAATTGGCTACCGAAACGGGAACCGAGGAACGTATATAGCGTACTGTGAGGATCCCTCCGGACGGGGAGACTGGACTACATTGGACGGCAGCAAGACGTTTCCCCTGCCTTTAAGGGACCTGGAACCCTTCAAGGTCATGGATACGCAAGACCGCGCCTCGTTCGTGGTTACCCCATCAGGTGCCCAGCATCTCTTGGGCACAGACAAAGAGGGCACCAGCAGACACTACTTTCAGAAGAAGGACGAAGACCAGCGGTCAGAAATATCCTCTGTAGGAGGAGGAATTCCTATAGCCGGTCGCCTCTATCAGATCGGGCTTGAAAACGGACGCGTCATTATCCGCTCTGCCGAAGAAGGCACGAATGACTATCGGGTGGACTACCAGCAGAAGTCAGGCCGGGCATACAACCACGGGGTTGTCCAGCAACATGGAAACTCGCTGTTCTACTATCTGATGCAGAAAAAGCCCGTCAGCCATGATGCCCGACCTATCTACGTGCTGCGATTCGATATCGGCTCAAATTAAAAAACTATGTGTGTCATGACAGCCATGTTGAATCAGCTTTTACTTGTTGTTGTGTTTGTTTCCTTCAGCCTTTCAATGCAAGCGCAGACTTATCCATTCAGCTTACCGGATTCCGTTGAGGCCACCTTAAATATTAATACACATGGCACCGAACCTTGTAAGAATCGAATTCTGGGGCTCAATATTTTCGGTTATACCTCGCCGGACGAGAAAGAGTTCATGCGACAAATGGACCCAATAACAGTTCGCTTCCCACATGGGGTTTGGGCTAACTTTTATGACTGGCGTACCGACGGGTACCAGAAAGATGGTTTTGATAATGGAAATCATGAAACTGTCCTGGATACTTACATCAAACACAACATGAAATGCGGCATCATTGGATTATCAGCATTGAATTCAGAAAAGAAGAGAAAACGAGGAAAAGGTTACGATATGGTTTGGACCTTCAATCTCAATTTTGATAATGATGAAAGCAGCATTGCTCGCATCAAAGACAGAAAAAGCAAGGGGTTTGAGGTGAAAGATATCGAAATGGGTAACGAGCATTTTTGGAAAACGCAACGAAGCAATCGCACAGCGACTCCCGAGGACTATGTTCGTCATGCCAAGTCTCTTTCTGCTGCAATAAAACAAGAATTCCCCGATATCAGGCTTTCTGTCCCCTTGTCTTGGCGTCGCAATCATGCAGGCTATAACAAAACGATTGCGGATGGTATGGATTACTATGATGCAATTAGTATCCATCGCTATGCCGGTGCCGACCCCGATAAGCCGGGGAATAATAATAATGCATACAGTGCTTTGCTAACAGCAAGGCTAACCATTCATAATGATGTTGACTGGATCCGGAAAAACTATGGCCCCGACAAGCAGGTTTGGTTAACCGAATGGGGCGTTTCCGCAGGTCCCGACGTGCATGCTGCCGCCTGTTTAGGCATGGCAGATTTCTATTTGCACATGTTCGAAAACCAGCACATCTATGACCGTGCCAACTGGTTTAGTGTGAATGGTGTTTTAAACTCATTTGTAACCGTTGTCAAGCCTGGGAGGAAACCCGCATATCCTCTTGAAAAACGCGGCTATTTGTCCATTTATGAAATTGTTCGAGGCATTTTTGAAAATGGAATGTTGTTTAACTCCGATATTCAGACTGAAAAGCTAAACACGGATCTGGGTCCGATTAACGCGGTCAGTGCACTTGCAGTATTAAAAGACGAAAAAATCACTGTAATGGCTGTAAACCTCACCAACAAAACGGCAGAATTCAACATCAAGATGAACAACAAAGACATGCCCGGGGAGTTTGTTCATCAGGCAATGGTCTTCAAGAATCTGGGTGTGGTTGACGTGATCCCTTTTGGTCAGAGCCCCTTGAAAAACATTGAGCCCGTCAACGGAGATATCATCCTCCCTGCTTTTTCGGTTAATAAAATAGCATATAAACATAAATGAAGCAGTTGCTGCACTATGCCAAAGTCGAAAAAATCGTCACGGATTCGGAACGTAGTTAAATGGATATTTATAACTTGGAGGTTAACGGAATGAGCGAAGAAATGGGCAGGACGGCATGGTTCAGAGACGCCAGGTTTGGAATGTTTATCCACTGGGGGCTTTATTCGTTGCTCGGACGCGGCGAATGGGTCATGTCCGTCCGCCCGAGGATTTCAAGACATGGGAGGCATGCCTGACCATGTCCATGGACGAGAATTCCGGCTGGGGATACTGGAAGCATTCCCGGATGGCAGATGGAATTATTAAAAGAACTCGGCACTTGGATGGCAGACAACGGCGAAGCAATTTATGGCGTGAACCAGACGAATATATCCCGTGATATCAATGGGATACAAGGCAATTCCGTAGGATTATGCTCTGAAAAAGACGGCGTGCTCTATTTCTATATGCTGGAATGGCCGGGAACCGAGACGGTTATTCCAATTATGAAATCTGCGATTTCCAGCGCCATTTTATTGAAAACCGGACAGAAATTGAAGACCGCGGTGGATTCCCGTGGACGGCTGACCATAAGTGGCCTGCCGGAAAATCCCGTGGATCCGTATTGTTCAATCATTAAAATGGAAACAGAGAAGTAAAAATAAAAGAGGATTATGATGTTGAAAATCAAAGTTTTTGCCTTGGCCGCGGCTTCCTTCCTGTGTCTTGCGAATTTCGCAGCGGACGGCCGGGACTATGTTCTGACAACGGATGCCGTTCCTTCCGCTGTGATTGTCATCTCCGCCAACCCGACAAAATCCGCGCAGTTCGCGGCGTTTGAACTCCAATATCATCTCAGGGAAATAACTAATTCCATCTTTGAGATAATCCCCGAGGGGACAAAAGAGCTTTCAGATGATTTGATAAAGATACATGTCGGCGAGACAGAGGCCGCGAAAACCGCGGGACTCACAAATGATTTATTCAAGGCTCAGGAATGGATTGTGAAGTTTTCCGACAGAACGATATTTCTCACAGGCAAAGACGCGCAGGTTTTCGACAAGGTTGTCTATGACATGGACAACCTGCCGTCTGCCGGCAATTGGCCGAAATTCTGGGAGGAACGCGGCTCACTCCATGCAGTTTACGATTTTCTCGAGAAATGTTGCGAAGTCCGCTGGTTCAATCATACGGATTACGGCACTGTTGTCCCTCGGAAGAATACCCTTGTCCTGGAAAAACGCGAGATCCGCAGGTCTCCAGGATTTCTTTTCCGTGATGCCATAGGAGCAATAGGCAACAATCCGGGGGCATATGACCCTTATGTCTCACTTTGGCCGGCAGACACTGATGGATTTAAGAAATGGAGCCATAAGGCCTATGCGAATCTCGCCAGAAAGTATCCTGACGCGTCCCGGTTCAATGCCGCGAAAAACACAATGACAAATTTATTCCTTTTACGGATGAAGAACGGTGGGGAGCGCAGATACTGCAACCATTCGCTGTATGGCTATTTTGACAGATATTGGGAGAAGAGCACAGATCCAAACAAATCGGAGCTGTTTGTCGAGAGGCGGCCGCAATATTTCGCGAAAGGGTACGAGGGCAAGCCAAACCAGCTTTGTTATACGAACAGAGATCTCATAAAGCAGGTCGCGCAGGACGCCCGCGATTATTTCGATGGTAAAAAGACACCATCTGAGATTGGCATCTCCTGGCTGAAGCTTCCGAATCCTTTCCCGCTCGAGCCGATGGACAACAGCTTCTTCTGCAAATGCCCGGAATGCCAGAAA
>JAFGFR010000119.1 GCA_016930955.1 Victivallales bacterium
CATCTTTTTGGGTGTCATATTGTTCTACGGCAGGCTGATTTGTGGACACATGCCATCCACCGGCGACGCGCTGACCTACCAACTCCCCGAAAAAGTCTTCACCAGATGGTGCCTTCTTGACGGCACTGTCCCCGCTATGAATCCCTACATACTTTCCGGCAGCCCCCACCTCTCCAATATCGCCACCGGCACTCTATACCCCCTGAACCTCTTTTTGCTCGCCGGGAACGAGGTCTTCGGACACAACCTGTTCCTATTCGTGCATGTCGCACTGGCAGGATGCGCCATGTTCATCCTCGTCAGACGCGTTTTCGGCTTCAGCCACGCAATTTCCTCCATTTGCGCAGTGTCGTACTGCCTGGGAGGCTGTGTATGGGGCACAGTCGATAAGGGATTTCTTGTCTCTGCGTGGCTGATCCCAACCTTTTTCGCCTGTTTTTGCTGTTTTATTCGCTGCCGCAAGGTGGCCAGCCTCATCGGGGCAGTGATTTCGCTTTCACTGCTCTTTTACTCGGGGAATCTCCTCGAGACATGCTCCGTGATTGTGATTGCCCTATCCGGGGTGGTGCTTTATCATCTGGCAGGCAAGGAAAAGAGAGAGTATAAAAAGAGAGTTCTTGCCGCTATGACAGGCATGGGGCTCTTGCTGTTGATCGTGGCAAACGCAGCCCTGCTTTCATCCCCGCAACTTGTGCCCACCTATCTGGCTTCACGGATTTCCTGCCGCTCCGGTGTGGTGGGGCTGGAGACCGCCAGACACTGGTCTTTCCCGGCACCAAGGCTCATCGAGTATGTCCTCCCCTTCGCATTCGGCAACCGAAACGACAACGGATTGTATTACGGGAAAATGTATCAGCGAGATTCGCAGGGAGCCGGCGATTCACCCTGGTTCGACTCGGTCTTCATAGGACTCCCCATGCTGCTCGCAGCACTGCTCCCGCTGGCTGTCTGCATGCGTGGCTCGGCCAAGAACCTAAACGGCTGTAAAAATTCCAATATTCCGGAGGGACAGAGGGACAAGATGCTTTTCCTGTATGCAGGAATAGTTTTTTTCCTTTTGCTGTCAATGGGCAGGTCGTTCCCTTTGTACAGCCTCCTCTACAGATTTCTGCCCGGTTTCAGCTTCTTCCGGCATCCCGAGAAGTTCCTGACATGGGTGAACATCCTTCTGATAATCGCCGGAGCACACGGATTAAACATGATCGAGTCCGATGATCGCGAATTCCGCAGAACATACGCCAGGACTGCCCGATGCCTGATCGCGACACTGTGCATCGCACTTCTCGGGATCGGATTCGTTCTCCTCGTGTCCCCGGGGGATTTCAGTGATTTCTTCTCCAGTCTGGGATCAGACTGGAGCGCCGATAGGGTATTCATGTGGCAGGCCGGGACAATCGTGTCGAGCATATCCTTTCTCGTGATCATTGTCGCCGTGGTCAAAGGATTCGAGAACTCCCCAAAAAAAATAATCGCATGTTTGGCAGCTGTCTCACTGGTCCAGCTGATATCATGGTCCTACCTGATACAATGGACCGTGCCCGTGTCAAGCTTCGTCAATGCCATCTCATGGGAGGACGAACTACCAGAATTCGACCGAAGCCAATGGCGAATTTTCGCCGCCCGCAATTTCCACTACCAGTCGGCAGGGAAGAAAATGGCTTCGTTCACTTCTCTGCATGACAATTCCCCGGTGCTCAGAAAAATCAGGGCGCCAAACGGCTTCTCAGCACTCATGCAGCAGAGCTATTATCACTTCTTCAACTTCACCAACGAAGACCCGATGGAACTTCTCAACAAAACATCCGTCAGATATATCGGCGGCCCGCCGCCGGCACGCATGCAAATACCTAAAGGATGCAAACTCCTGGTCAACAAACCGGAATTCACAATCCTGGAAAATATGTCCGCCAAACCCAGGATCTCCATCATCCCGGACACGGCAACAAACGAAAATTGCGAAGTCCGAATCATCAACGATTCACCAGGACTTGTCAAAATCGAGGTTGTCGGCGGAGGCACTCTGATCCTGAGGGACTGGCTTTCGCCGGGATGGCAATGCTTCGACAACCACAACAACCAACTCGTTCTGACTCACGCCGACGGTGGATTCATAAGCACAAAAATCCCCTGCAGCAACACCCCACGCATCGTCACATTCAAATTCCAGACACCGGGCTTCAACACCGGCATCATCCTAGCCTCGGCAGGAGCGGCAATCCTGGCTTTAATTTCATTTAGGAGCCAGTTTCAAAACTCGGCATGAGCCACGTTGTGAGCGTAGGTGCGGCAGGGTAGATCTTCAGTCGGGGTCGGGGCTGAGACACTCGGAGACTGTCCAGCACTGGCCTCGGACGACGCAAAGGCGCAAGCCGTGCGGCCACGGGGAGTTTTGCGCTCAACTCTGGGATTTATGCTCTGGCCAGGATGCTGTCCCAGTCCTTGTAGACGGGGTCCAGGCCGAGGGTCTTGAGTGCGGTGTCGATCTCGGCGACGCTTCTGGTGTCGTGCAATGAGAACTGTCCGATGTCCTTTGTCGGGCAGCTTGCGTAGCCCCCTGGGACGACTTTCGAGCCTGCGCTGATGACCGTCGCTGCGGTCGAGGCGATCTTGTCGCGGAACTCGGCGCTCTCCCGGGTCGAGATGGATATCTCGCATTCGGGGAAGACGATCCTGAATGCCAGCACCATCTGCTCGAGATCGGCCTCGGATACCGGGCAGGGCTCGGAGAAGCCGCAGGCGGCATCGGTGATCCTGGGGAAGGAGAACTGAATCTTGCTGGTCCAGAAGCGTCTTCTGAGTTTCTCTGCGTGGGCGGCGAGCGACAGGCTGTCCAGGCGCCAGTCGTGGAGACCGAGGAGCACGCCCAGCCCGAGCGTCCTGAACCCTGCACTGGCGGCGGCATCCATGAAACTCAGACGCGCGTCGTAGTCCCCTTTCGAGCCCGCGGGGTGCATCCTGGCGTATGTCTCGCGGTCGTAGGTCTCCTGGTAGAGCGTGAGTCCGTCGAGCCCGGCGGCGAAAAGATCCTTGTATACGTCGGGGCTAAGCGGGTAGATCTCCGCCGCGACATAGGAGAAGATCCGTTTCAGTCCCGCGACCGCGGACTTCAGGAACTCCGGGGTGAGATATTCAGGGTCCTCCCCGCTGACTATCAATATCGAGTCTATCCCGCTGGCCCTTATTGCCGCACCCTCCTCCAGAAGCTCGTCGGGCGAAAGCCGCCTGCGCCCTCCCGGGGAATTTGCGTTGAAGCCACAGTACAGACAATGGTTCGAGCAGTAGTTCGAGATATACAGCGGGGTGTAGAGCTTGACCGTCCTGCCGAAGTGCATGAGCTTGTTCCTGCGGGCAAGCTGTTTCATGTAGCCGACGAAATGTACTGCTGCGGGCGACAGCAGCGCCGGCAGGTCGGACAAACAATGCCGACCCTTCCCGAGGACCTCCGAAACTTCAGAAGGGCCAAAGCCCCTCAAGACCCTCGATGTCACTTCTTTCCGCGTTACTTCAGGCATGTGTGCTCCTAAGTCTCTCTTTCGCATACCAATATTGCCTTCCCCAGTTGATCCATCCTTGTAAATCCTATCCCAGTGTACTGTAGGATCATTGCTGTCCTTATTCAAGGAGAGTAGCAGTGGCACTCCGGAGCAATATCAAACGAAAGCGGTGCCGGCCTTCACCCTTCCAGCGTCGCTCTTGGAGCTATGCCGGACACAGTCGGGCTACGCTTTGGCATGCAGGAACACCGCAGTCCAAAGATTTGTTGTCACAAATCGTGGGGAGTGAGGACAGGGGAGGGCAGAGGTAAAGGAACATCGCCATCTGCGTCTGGAAGCCGCAAGCGACTTTACCTTGAACGGGCAGGCCCGGTTCGCGCAGCCGCGCGGCCTGGGGTAGTTTTGAAATTCGCTGATTTTATGGATTTTCACGCTTCTTTTCTGGGCGGCACCAGGAGGAAAGAATGAATATACCCACACCTACGCAGATGGCGGTGTCGGCGACATTGAACGCGGGCCAGTGCCATGAGCCCAGATAGAAGTCCAGAAAATCCAGCACTGCGCCGCCGCGCCATATCCGGTCGGCAGTGTTGCCTATGACCCCGCCGACTACCAGCGCCGCTGCGTAGAACCTTTCTCGCCAACCTTCTGTCAGGTTCCGGAAAAACAGCACCGCACCGACAAGGAAGGCGGCTGATATCACCGTGAGAAGCCAACGTTGCCCCGACATGATCCCCCATGCGGCACCAGTGTTGCGGACAATGACGAGATTGAAGAAGCCAGGGATGAGTTCCACGGGTTTCAGAAGGAAGTTCTCTACGGCGGCCTTGCATATCTGGTCGAGCAATGCTACTGCCAGAGAGAGCGAAAGGCTCTGAAGGAGGATCTTCCTTTCTTCAGGAGAACCGGGGACAATCTTGTTCATGACCAGGAGTTCCGGATGGATGCCGGGCACGTCCGGCTGGTTTTGGCGTCCAGGCTGCAGGCCGCGTCCGACTGCTCAGTCGAGGTCAGGACGAAGCCCTCCGTGCTTCTCGCGGATCGCCTTGCAATTCACGCAGAACATGGCATAGGGCTTGGCCTCCAGACGTTTGGGGCCAATGTCGGCGGAACAGTCCATGCACTTGCCGTATTCGCCGCTGGCCAGCCTGTCCAGAGCCTCGTCTATCATCTCCAGCACATCACCCTCGCTGGTGAGCATAGAAAGCTCCATGTCATGCAGGAAATTATCGCTGCCCAGGTCGGCCATGTGGGTTGACATGCCATTTTTCTCCCCGGCGTTGTCGTTGGTGTTGAGTGCCTCGTCCGAATGGAACTTGAGCTGTTGAATAACCTGTTCCCTCAGGCGTATCAGAGCCTCGTAATATTTTTTCTTCTCGCCCCTGTACTGCGGTGTCGTTTTTTTGCTGGCATTATCTTTATCACTTTTTTGACTCATTTTTTGCAGACCCTCAAACTAAATTTATATATTCAAAAATCTCGGACAGGCCGCAAAGTTAACCTCTTTTTGCAATTAGTCAAGTGGAAAGGCGCTTAAAAATGCAACATTTGAAAAAGCATGACGGCATGTTAATTTCCCACTGCGGCATCCGGGAGACAGGATAAGCGACGGTTTAGATATGGAATTCTGTAATAATATGGCATCCTTTCAAGAAAAGTCACACGGGAAGCTGAGCATAGTGGCAACGCCCATAGGGAATCTTGGGGACATAACTTTGCGCGCCCTGGACACGATCAGGGATGCGGATGTGGTTGTTGCCGAAGACACCCGCCGGACACGTGGCCTGATGAGCCATTACGGCATAAGCAAGAAAGTCATGAGCTGCCATGCCTTCAACGAACGCAGGGCGGTGGCGGGGATACTTTCGCTCGTTCTCGATAAGGGTCTGAAGGTCGCCGTGATTTCGGATGCAGGCACGCCGGTCATCTCCGACCCTGGCTTCCTCATGATACGCGAAGCGAGGAACATGGGCATTGAGCCGGAGTTTTTGCCGGGGGTTTCCGCTTTGACCTTCGCGGCTGCGGCATCGGGGCTTCCGATGGACAAGTTCTCTTTCTTCGGGTTCCTTCCTGTCAAGAAGGGGCGCAGGGAAGCTCTCCTTCGCGTTATCAAGGCTGAAGGAAGGACTGCCTTCCTCTTCGAGTCGCCATTCAGGGTATGCAGGCTTCTTGAAGAGGTTCTTGAGGTGATGGGGTCTCGTGCGCAGGTAGCTTTGGTGAGGGAGGCGACCAAGATGCATGAGGAGGTTGTCCGTGGCACTGCCGGCGATGTCCTGGAGAAAATTTCAGGTTCGAAATGCAGGGGAGAGTTTGTGGTGGGCATCTTCCCGGAAGCCGGGGAATCGCTCGATGGGGATCGGGGAACAAACACATGAGTGCCGAATATCTTGAGCCGATTTCAAAACTCCGCGTGAACCGCGTCGGGAGCGCAGGTGCGGCAGACGGTGCGCCCAAGGGTGGTTTTGGAATTGGCTCCCTTTCCTTTTCTTCAAGGCTCATCCCTGCCATCGCGGCGGTGTCTGTGTTGATAAACATTATTATGCTCTTCCGCCCTGAATCGGTTCTGCCGCTTATCAAAGAGGTGGCTCTCGACAACGATCTCTCACGTGTGTACTTTGTGGTCGGGCTGGATAATCTTCTAGACACTTTGCCGGCCGAGGGCAATGTGCTGCTGCGCTTCGAAGGTTTTGGTCAGCTTGAGAGGGAGAGCCAGGAGGACATCCCGCTTCTGATGTATTTCCGCGCGGCCTACAAGCTATATCCTAGAAGGGTATATGTGGTTTCCCCCGAAGTGGTGGTGAACACGGGCGAGGACATAAGCGCCAATCCCTTCTCCCCATCCGCGGAATGGCTGGAGGGTAACTCGGTGAGTATCGTGATTTCCCTTGCCATGGCTTCTGATGGCAGTGTTTACAGCCGGGTACAGAGCATCGGTAGCGTCGGGAAGGAGCGATAGGACTTTGAGAGCCGAGCTAATGATAGTTTTTTATTTTTTTTCCATCGTCGCGACGGGCTACGCGCTGTGGAGTGTCGTTGTCGGCGAAAGCAAGCGTTTGCTATGCGAGACGGTGGCCATGGCAATGATCCTCGGGTCGGGGGCGATGTCATTGATATTCTTCTGGCTGGCGCTCCTCGGGATAAAGCCTTCTGTCGTTGTCATCGCCTCGACCTGTTTCGCTTCTTGCGCAGTCATTGCTGTCCTCAGGGCACGCAAGGCCTCCGCCACGACCTTTATGCCCGGCAAGTGGCAGGGCAAGGAGCTTGTCTGTCTTTTTGCCGCTGCTGTGCTTCTTTCCGCAGCATTCTGCATTGTTGCGGCTCATTCGCTTTTCCTCCCTCTCTACGACGTGGACTCCTACGGCCTCTGGGGCTTGAAGGCCAAGGCTCTCTACCACGAGGGTCTTGTTCCTGGCGGCGGGCTTTTCCACGAGTTTTCATTGAGCTACAGCCATCTGAACTATCCCTTGCTGGTGCCTTTTTTGGTTTGCGGGATATACGCATCTGCAGGCGAGGTGAACGAGATGGTGGGGAAGGTGATATTCCCCTTCCTGTATGTCTCCTGCACGCTGTTCATCTACTCATCGTTACGCTGGAGGCTTGACCGTGGCAAGTCCCTTCTGCTTGTCGTACTCTTCATGACTCTACCTGTCACCCTGCGCTGGGCGGGGGCGGGGATGTCGGACTTCCCTTTGGCGGTATTCTTCTCGGCATCGGCATTCTACCTCTGCAAGTTCCTGGAGGAGCGCAGGAGGGAAGACATGATACTTTCTGCTATGGCGACGGTCTTCTGCGCCTTCGTTAAGCACGAGGGGATCGCCAGCGCGGCAATATGTCTGGCTGTGATTGTCTTCTGCCATCCCCTCTTCCCGTTTTCCAAATCGAGACTGAAGGAATCCGCGATATATTGCTGTCTGGTCGGCATTCTGATGCTGCCATGGTTCTGGTGGTACTCCGGCGTGCCTCATACACATGAGAACTATCCATTGAGGGTCATGTACTTCTTTTCCATGGACAACCTCCTGCGTACCCGCGAGATACTGATGCTATTCCTTGACAGCTTCACAAATATCGCCAGATGGGGTCTTCTTTGGCTCTTGCTCCCGTTCGTAGCCTTAATCGGATGGCGGCGCTTCAGCCGACGTTTTGTTGTGGCATTGTGGCTGCTTCTTGCTGGCCGCATGGCGGCATATCTTTTTGTCTTCATCATTTCGCCATGGTCGCCCGAGTTTCTTGCACAAATGGCATTGGAGAGGATTCTTCTGCATGCCGCCCCGGCAGCCTTGTTTATCATTGCCTTCCACATGCCGTTGTTAAAGGAAGAGTAACCACAGAGCCAGTTTCAAAACTCCGCGTGAACCGCGTTGGGAACGCAGGCGCGGCAGACGGTGCGGCGAAATGGCTGGTGCATACC
>JAFGFR010000120.1 GCA_016930955.1 Victivallales bacterium
CGGAGGCACGGCATGCGCCACGGCGAAATGGCAGGCACAGACAGCTTCGGGTATGCACCAGCCATTTCGCCGCACTGTCTGCCGCGCCTGCGCTCCCAACGCGGTTCACGCGGAGTTTTGAAACTGGCTCTTTAATGAGGTTTTTATGTTGAGAGGAATGATACCTGGCGAGAGGTGGGCTGGGGAGCCTGGAGAGATCGAGGTGCAAAGGCTTGTCGGTCTTTCTCCTTATGTCAGGCAGAGCGGCGATTCTTGGCGTCCGCCTTGGCACATGAGGAGTCGCAGGCTTCTGGATTATCTGGTGGTTTTCATTGCGGGCGGGGAGGGTGTGTTCTCGGTGGGGAGCAGCGAGTTTGCTGTCAGTGCCGGGGACTTCGTGTGGGTTCCGCCGGATGTCGTGCACGACATGAGGGGGACATCAAAGCTGATGAACTGCCTGTTCGTTCATTTTGACTTGGTATATGATCCTGATCGGAGCAACTGGGATGCCTGCATTCCCGGCGGCACGCTTGATCTCGGCGAGTTTGCGGAGCTTATGCACCCGCCCGTGGAGGATCCGGTGATATCGAGGTGGAGCGGGAAGCTTGCGCTGTCCAACCCACAGCCTGTGAGGCTGCTGTTGAAGCAGATATGCCTTGAGCACAGGCGGGGGGTGCCGAACTGCTCGCATATTCGGTTAAGGGGGCTGCTGCTTGAGCTGCTGCACGAGCTTGTGGCGCAGACCACGCCTGCGGTGGGCGAGCATCCCCGCAGAGGGGAGATGCTTGACGCGGCATCGGAAGTCCTTGACCTTCAGTGGACGGGAGGTGGGGGCACAAAGCAGGTGGCAGAGAAGCTCCAACTTAGCGAGTCGCACTTCAGGCGCCTTTTCAAGGAGATAAACGGCATTACTCCCGGGGCGATGCTCTGCCGCGAGAAAATCGCCAGAGCCTGCGAGATGCTGGTCTACAGCGGGAAGACAATGGAGCAGATCGCCGAGGATCTAGGCTACGCCAATATCTACAGTTTCTCACGCGCATTCAAAAACCACATGTCCATGCCTCCCGGGAAATACCGGCGCAGCCGCTGAACGCCCCGCTCACTTCCACAGACCCGGGATTTCCTTGCCGCATTTCGGGCATTTGCCTTCGGATACGAGGGTTTCCCTGACTTTGAATCCGCTGCGGGACACCAGCATCTGCGAGCACCCAGGGCATATGGTGTCCTGTCCCTTTCGGGTGAGGATATTCCCGATGTACACGTATTCGAGCCCTGCCTCATGGGCGATCTCGTAGGCTCTGTCGAGTGTTGCGGAGGGTGTCGGCGGCAGGTTCCTCATCTTGTATCTCGGGTGGAATCTGGAGAAATGCACCGGGGTGTCGGGGCCGAGGTTCTCCCGGATCCAGCGGCACAGCCTCGCAGTGTCGCGCGGGTTGTCATTCAGCGTGGGGATTATCAGATGGGTCACCTCGAGCACTATTCCTGCCTCACGGGCGGCAACGAGGGAGTCCAGGACAGGGCGGAGCGTCGCAGAACACACCTTCTCGTAAAACTCGTTTGTGATGCCCTTCAGGTCTATGTTTGCGGCATCGGTGACTTCAAGCAGTCTTTTCCACGGCTTGATGTTGATGTACCCCGCTGTAACCAGAACGTTTTTTATTCCGTTCTCCTTTGCGATACGGGAGCTTTCCAGGGCGTACTCATAGTATATCACCGGATCGGTATAGGTGTATGCTATGGAGGGGCATCCATGTTTTTTGGCCAGATCCAGCAGTGTCTGCGGGGGGACCTGCGATGCCGTGCCATCCTCGGGATCGAGCTGGGATATCTCCCAGTTCTGGCAGTTGAGGCAGTGCAGGTTGCATCCTGCGGTAGCCAATGAAAGGATGCTCGTGCCGGGGAGGAAATGGTAGAGCGGCTTCTTCTCCACAGGATCAATGTGCATGGCACAGGGAAAACCATATACCAGTGAGACGAGCTTGCCGTCGAGGTTGACCCTCACCCGGCAGCTGCCGCGCTCACCCTGACCCAAGACACAACGCCTCGGGCACAATTCGCATTGCAACGCCATCACACACCCTTTCCTGTCGGCATCCGGCAATTCGCCGGCTTGTGCCTGATGAGCCCAAAGGGTACTATTCTAGCACATGAAGCCGGTGTTTTCAATGGGATTTTTTTGGGGGTAGGAGTCTCATGTCTGGACTATCCAGCGCATCGTGGGGAATCTCTGGCTCATTGCTATACTGACCTCGTATCAGGACTCCCGCCTTTCTCCTCTGGGGTTGCGTTCAAGAGTGTCCTTGAGGTTGTTGAGCAATGCGTTGATGAAGCCTCTTGAAGTTTCCGAGCCGAAGGTCTTCCCCAGCTCGAGGGCCTCGTTGATCGCGACTATGGGGGGCACCTTCTCGACATGGAGCATCTCGGCGGCGGCGAGCCGTAGAATCGCGCGGTCAATCGGGGGTATCCTCTGCCAGCTCCAGTCCTTGTCCATTCGGCTTGTCACTGCATCGTCTATCTCTGCGAGATTAGCGACGACATGCCGTATAAGCTCCTCGGCATATTTCCTGCCTTTGGACTGACGTTTGCGGTCATCCTTGTCCTCCTCGAGCGCCTGCTCCATGAAGCGCCCGATCGAGACCTCCTCGAATTCCTCCCCAGTCAGGTCAAACTGAAACAGGTACTGCAGTGCAAGCTCGCGCCCCTTGCATCTATAGTGCTTTCTGACTTTGTTGTCCATCCTCGCCTTTCACAATCCCTTCAGCAGGTTGGCCATCTCTATCGCGGTGCATGCCGCGTCGTATCCCTTGTTGCCGGCCTTTGTCCCGCTGCGCTCGATCGCCTGCTCGATATTTCCCGCCGACACGACACCGTTTATCACCGGCGTGTCAAACTCGAGCGATATCTGGGACATCGCCTTGTTGACCTCGGTGGAGATCAGCCCGGCATGGGGTGTGGCACCTTGGATCACTACGCCGAGCCCGATCACGGCGTCGAATTTGGCGCTTTTCAACAGTTTCTTAGCGGCCAGCGGTATCTCCTGCGACCCCGGGACCCATACCACGCTGACGTTCTCCGCCTTCCCTGAATGGCGTACTATGCAGTCCATCGCCCCGCCAAGCAATTTGCTGACGAAGAACTCGTTGAACCTCGCGCAGACCATCCCGATCTTCAGCCCTTTGGCGTCAAGCTGACCCTCATAAACCACTGCAGCATCCTTTCTCATCTTCTTTGCTCCTTCATAAAATATGACCAAGTCTTTCTTTTTTAGTGCTCAAATAACAACGGTTGTCTTCATGCGAGGGCATCACGATACCCACCCTCTCGGTGATTATCAACCCGTATCCCTCGAGCCCGACGACCTTGCGCGGGTTGTTCGTGAGAAGACGTATGCTCCGAACTCCCAGGTCAACAAGTATCTGTGCGCCTATGCCGTAGTCGCGCAGATCCGCCGCGAACCCGAGCTTCTCGTTCGCCTCGACCGTGTCAAGACCCTCTTCCTGAAGCTTGTAGGCATGCATTTTGTTGGCCAGACCTATCCCCCGGCCCTCCTGACGCATATAGACCAAAATACCCGAGCCATTCTCGGCGATCTGTTTCATTGCGGCCCTGAGCTGCCCGCCGCAGTCGCAGCGACGGGACAAAAACACGTCCCCGGTCAAGCACTCGCTGTGCATTCTGACAAGCACATCCGACTTCCCAGCCACCTCGCCTTTCACCAGCGCCAGATGCTCGATGCCGTCCAGCACGGATATGTAGAGATGCATCGTGAACACGCCGAAATCGGTGGGCAAACTAACCGTCTCCTCACGTCTGACAAGCTGCTCGTTTCGCCTCCTGTACTCGATTATGTCCGATATCGAGCACCATTTGAGCTTGTGTTTCTTGCGGAATTCGCAAAGCTCCGGGGTTCGCGCCATGCTGCCGTTGTCGTTGAGGATCTCGCAGATTGTCCCTGCCGGATAGAGGCCCGCAAAGGTCGCCAGGTCAACTGCCGCCTCGGTGTGCCCCGCACGCCGCAACACTCCGCCGTCGCGCGCGACAAGGGGGAATATATGGCCCGGTACCCTGAAGTCTTCTCGCGTGGCCTCCGGGTCAGTCAGCGTCGCCACGGTGTTCGCACGGTCGAATGCGGATATCCCTGTGGTTGTACCCTTTATCGCGTCCACGCTCACAGTGAAGGCAGTCCCGAGGGGATCGCCGCTTTTGCCTGATACCATCTGCCCGAGGTGGAGCTCCTCCGCGCGCCTTCGGGTAATCGGCACGCATATCAGCCCCCTCCCGTGCGTGGCCATGAAGTTTATCACCTCGGGGGTAGTCCTGCCCGCCGCCGCAACGAGATCGCCCTCGTTCTCGCGGCCGGCATCGTCGGAGATTATCACTATCTCGCCCCGTCGGAATGCCTCTACCACATCCTCTACCTTGTCAAATACCACCGTCATCGTCATTTGCTCCGTCATGTCCTAAAAAAAACGGACTCGAAGTCCGGGGCATGTCGGATGCGCAGACGGCCCGAAACGGGCACTGCACAAGCCTTCTCCCATCCAGACTTTACTGTCGGTCATGGAATCTCACCATGTCGGTAAGGTGACGCGACACGCGTCGCCGAACTCGCGGACTCTACCGCCGGTAAGGAATCTCCCGCAAAAAAACAACGAGATCACCTTGCCCCGAAGACTCTGTTATTTTTCTTCAACAAGAGCCAATTTCAAAACTACCCGTGGCTGCGCCTGTGCTCCCAACGCGGTTCACACGGAGTTTTGAAATTGACTCACAAGGCCGAAAGTAACTCCACACAGAGCAAATTGCAAGCCAATTCTGCACGTTTTCCCTGAAAATGGGGCATATTCTGCCGTTGGTTTGAATTCCCTAATATTCCTCGTCGTCCCCGTCCCCGTCCCCATAATCGGATTTGCCGTAAACCGTTGACTATTTGCGCAGTTCATTTTAAATGAAGCAGTTAAATCTGCGAATCCCATGCCAGAGCGGTGGGGACAGACCGAAAGGAATGCCAATTGCGCCCGGAGGTCGGAGGCTACTGCTGCCGGTGCAGGGTCAATGACTTGTGGGCTGAGGTCGTCCCGCCCTCAGCGTCTTTCGTGGGGCAGGGTCGCCCGCCCCTGCCGTGCAGGAATGCCGGGGGCGTGACGACACCGGCCCACCCCAACGCGCCGCACCGTGAACCGTGAACCGTGAACCGTGAACCTTGTTCAGGTTTCAGGAAAACCAGCAACTATGAACCGTGAACCGTGAACCGTGAACCGTGAAC
>JAFGFR010000121.1 GCA_016930955.1 Victivallales bacterium
GGGTGGCCCCGACGGCGGTGACGGCGGGGACGGCGGGGATGTAGTCCTGCGTGGCGCGGCAGGTGAGCAGAGCCTTGTGCGCTACCGGTTCACACAGCATTTCTCATGCAAACACGGTGTCCATGGCAAAGGTAAGGACTTGCACGGCAGGAGAAGCCCGGACCTTGTGCTTGAAGTCCCCGTCGGAACGATAGTCAGGGGTATCGATGGCGCTCTGCTCGGGGACATAGACGCGGACGGCAAGGAGCTTGTTGTCGCTCTGGGCGGACGCGGAGGCAGGGGGAATCCCCGCTTCGCGACGAATAACAACCGCGTGCCGATGGAGACCGAGAACGGACTTCCGGGCGAGGAGGTGAAGATCGAGCTCGAGCTCAAGACCATCGCCGATGTCGGGCTTGTGGGTTTCCCCAATGCGGGCAAGTCAACGTTGCTCTCGGCCATTTCCGCGGCTCGCCCGAAGGTGGCCCCCTACCCGTTCACGACATTGCATCCTGTTGTGGGAGTGGTGGAGCTGCCTGGTTACAAGAGGTTTACCGTGGCGGACGTTCCCGGGCTGATAGACGGTGCGCACGACAATGTCGGTCTAGGGCATTCATTCCTGCGTCACATCGAGCGGACGCGGATTTTGGTTTATGTCCTTGACATGGCCGGAGTGGACGGCAGGACACCGTTCGAGGACTACGAGTCTTTGAAAAAAGAGCTTGACCTCTATATGAGCGGGCTGTCCAAAAGACCTTCGCTGATCGCCGCCAACAAGATGGACATCGGGGAGTCCGCCGAGAATCTGGAGCTTTTCAGGCACGAGTACCCGAACGAGCGGGTGATACCGATCAGCGCGGCTAATTCTGATAATCTGGACGAGCTTGTGGATGCATTGGGCTCGACGCTATATGAAGACAATACTTTAAATCAACCCGAAGGAGGGAAACAACAATGAAGTCTGCAGGAAGAAACAAAAAAGGAAGACGCGCAAAACCGGCTGAATCCAAGAGGAGAAAGATGCCGGTCTACTCCGGCAAGATCATCATCACGTCAGGGGGGCTGGGGTTTGTGACGGTCGATGGCGAGGAGTCCGAGATATTCATACCCCCACAGTATACCGGACGCGCAATGGACGGCGATATGGTCGAGGTCGAGATTCTGGACGAGACCAGGCCTTCATCGAAAGGCCCTGCCGGGAAGGTGAAGAAAATAATCGAGCGCACCAGAAAGGCCGTGGTGGGAGAGTTGCTCGCAGGCAGGAAAATCCGCCCCTTGAACAGGAGACTGCCGGACGTTGACGTCAGCGGAAGCCTAGGGGAGGCACGAAAAGGCGAATGGGTTGAGCTGGAACTCGCACAGCCAGGCAAGGGAAGCAGCTCCCCCAGAGGCACTCTGAAGGGAGTCTTGGGAAAGGCCGGAGGGGTGGCCGCCGACATTGATGCAGTCATACGCGAGTACGGACTGGTCGAGCCCTACACCGATGATCAGAACAAACGCGCATCAACCATCATCCCGGATGAATTCACGAGAACCGATCTGACTGGGCTCTTCAGCATCACCATAGACCCGTTCGACGCAAAGGATTTCGACGATGCCATATCAATATCTCCGGATGCCGACGGCGGCGACAACGGCATAGTCGAGCTGGGGGTGCATATCGCCGATGTCTCGGCGTATGTCATGCCGGGAAGCGAGCTCGACTTGGAGGCACGCAGAAGAGGGTTCACGGCATACATCCCCGGCAACACGCTGCCTATGCTTCCGGCATCCTTGACGGAAAACGCCAGCCTCATGGTCGGCAGGGACACCCCCGCACATTCGGTATTGTTCAAAGTTGATTCGAAGAGCGGGAAGGTCATTTCCACAAAACGCAGTTTCTCAACGGTCAGAATCGCCGCCAGGCTCACCTTCGACGAAGTGCAGTCCGCGATTGACGGCTCCCCTCCCCCACAATGGGCCCCGGAGCTTGCAAAAGCCGTGGACAAACTCGTCGCACTGACCCGTAAAATGCGCAAATACAGAGCCAAGACAGAACACTTCCTCGAGCTGGCAACACGCGAGATCAGAGTCGTCTGCGACGACAAGACAAAAGAGATCAAGGGCATTGTGCAGAAGACCCAGACAGAGGCCGACCAGCTCGTCGAGGAATGCATGCTGGCCGCCAATGTGGCCGTGGCCTGCGAACTTGACCGACGACGCATCCCCGGCCTCTACAGGGTTCACCCCGAGCCATCCCCAGAGAAACTGCAGGACCTCACAGTATTCCTCGAGCAGACCTTCGGCATCTCACCCGGAGACCTTTCGAGCAGAATCGCATGCAACCATTTCCTTTCAGGGCTTCCGGACGACCAAAACAAACCCGTGATACTCGACGCATTCCTCAGAGCCATGATGCGGGCATACTACCTCGAACGCCCGCAGCTGCACTTCGGCCTCGGAAAAGGCCTCTACTCCCACTTCACCAGCCCGATCAGACGCTATCCCGACACCGTCGTGCACCAGCAGCTGAGACTCGCCGACAAGGGAGAGAAGCCCATCGCACAGGACAAGATTGCGAACTTCGCAAAGAACTGCTCCGAGCAGGAACTCAACATTGACAGCGCATACTACGCCGCCAACGACAGGCTTAAACTGCACTACGTCAAAGATAAAATGCTCAACAGCTCCGCCTCGGTCATGGAGGGGAATATTCGAAAGGTCACATCCTCAGGACTCAACGTGGACATCCACGACCTCGGCATATCCGGATTCGTCCCTCTGGAGGATATCCCCGGATCATACCGGAAACGCTCAGGGAAGTTCATCGCAAAAAAAGGCCACGCAACTTACAAGTGCGGGGACTTCATCTACCTCCAGCTCGACAGAATCGACATGATCCGCGGAATGGCAATATTCAGACCCGTAAGCTGAAAGCAGGAGAAGGGTTTCAGGTTTCAGGTTTCAGTGTTCAGGTTTCAGGTGGCAAGTGGGCCGCATCTGTTTAGGATTTTGAGTTTAGAGTTTCGGATTTCCAAAATTGTGGCAGTCAGAGGGTTCTCGATATTATCGATACTTTCGATATTTTCGACACTCAAGAGTTAGCCTTGAAATGCTGCCTGAAGCGATCAAATCGAAATCGAAATTGAAATCGTGCAATCCGCCGTCGTCCTTTGGCTATGGCGTGACAGGTCGCAATCGAGAAATGGACGGGAAATTGTTTTCAGAGTGACAGCTCCATTAGCTGGAAGGGTTTGAGTCTGAGGGTTTTTTTTGTGTTGATTGCGGGCAGTGACGCGGTGCATTTCTGAGAGGAGTCTGATGGGTTGAAGACCCTCGCGACCCACTGTGCGCCGTCCTCCTTCGACGGTGTTATGGAGGCGCATATGACGACGGGGTTGTCGAAGGTTATGAAGGGCTTGGGCTTGTTTCCGGATCCGTCGGGGCAAAATGGCAGAGCCACCGGTGGCTGGCTCGCCTCGTCGGCCTTTCTTCCGAGCTCCGGGACGTGCGAGCACGCGGGGCCGGCATCAAGGATGAAGCTGAAGTTGCGCACTCCCCGGTCGATCCTGGGAATGTGTCGGTCGGAGGGGATTATCGCTTTGTCGGCGATCGGATGCGCGGAATACGCAGGGGAACGCAGCAAGGACATGCGTATCTCGCCCTTGTCGAAGTCCGATCCGTAAGTGCCATCATTTATCACACTGAACGACATGCCGGTCTTGGCATCCACTGCTGCGGTCCATCGTTGTGCCACGGCCTCCTTTCCGCCGGAGGGGAGCTTCTGGACTCCCCACGCGGTCTCGCCAAGATACTCCGGGTTTTCCAAGGTTGTCGGAAGCGATAGCTTGAGGAATTTGTCAGACTCCATCCAGTGCACGTTGATGGCGATGGTGCATGCCGTGCCGTGCATAGGGATCTCATAGTGGATATTAGCATGTGAACGATTGAATTCGAATGTCGCCTCGATGACGGTTCTGGCCTTGCCGGCCTCTACAATCCTGACGGGCTGGAGGGTCTTTGCATGGACACCGCAGATCTCGGCGGCCCTTTTGGCGGAGGCGAGCTTGAAGGAGCCGGCTTTTTTACGGAATGAATCAACTCGCATGCCCCATGGGTCAGCGGAGTCCTTCATGACCAGAAGCCTTGCCGCGCCGGGTTTGAGCATATTTCTTCCGTTGATCTCGATATATTCCAAAAGCCCTGTGCGGCGGCTTATTGAAAGCCTGAGGTCTTTTGTCTTGACTACGATGCTTTTGTCTTGCGGTGACAATTCAGGCAGGCGTGGCCGTTCTTCCCGGGTCTCGAGTCGGCAGTCGAATCTGCTCATCTGCCCCGCCGGGAGAGTGGCCTCAAAGACTATCTTCTTTCGCCAGTCGAGATTCAGATTGGATTCCTCCTTTTCGATATTCGTGGGCAAATCCTTGCCTTGGGATGTGACCACTGGCACGGTCCAGGTCCTGTCGTGGTTCTGATCCGGGAGCTGGAACTCGCAAGAGACCAGAGTCGTGACATCGTGCGGATGAGGATTGAACACGAAGACAGGAATCATTCCTTCGGCCACCGGGGACTGTCCGGAGCAGAGGGCGAAAAACGCCCTGGCACGCAAGCGCCGGAGAATCTCCATCGCATGCCCCATCATTTGCAGGCAGTTTTCCTCGACAGGCGCTATCGAGCTGCCAGGAAGTATGTCGTGGAACTGAACGAAAAGGAGATCCCTCAAAGCCTCTTTGAAATCCCTTTCGGGGTACTCCATCAGCGAGTTTGCCACAGCAGCAGCGCACATCTTCTCGACCTGGAACATGGTGTTCTCGAGACGGCGGTATGCCTGCTTGATCTTTGCCTGGGATGTATAGCATCCGACAGCCCATGAGTTCAAGTCGTCCTCATGACGCGGCAGACTGTGCCCGGAGGCCGACAGCTCGGTGAAGAATGCATCGGGGGTTGAGTGACCGACAGGGAAAGAAACCTCATCGAACATTTCCGACAAATCATTAATATCCTTTCGCGATGCCCCGCCGCCATGGTTCCCGACACCCCAAAGCACAATCTTTGGCCAGTCCGCATCACCCGGGTAGGCTTCCAGTGTTCTCTCGATCTTCTCGCGCACCTTGCCCAGATGGGAGTTATAGTGTCCCGGGATCCTGACTGCCGCCACCTCTCCACCGTCGAACCCGACCCAACGAAAGAGGTGTGCCGGCAGATGGAGGTTCTCCCTCCCGGGACGGCAGAACACATAAGAAGACTGCCCGCAGGCCCTGAGCACGGTAACAATCCCCCGGGAATGGCCGAAAGAGTCGAAGTTGACACCGGCAAGAGGCTTGACACCCAGACGTTCACGGAAGTATTCAAGCCCGTATCTAGCCTGACGCAGCAGCGCCTCCCCTGATGGCATGTTGCAGTCTGGCTGCAGGAACCATCCGCCAGTAACATGCCAGCGGCCTGCGGCGACCAGTGCGCAAATGCGCGCGAACAGTTCAGGATCGTACTCCTCGACCCACTGGTACAGCAACGCCTCGTTGTGGTTGAATATGAACCCGTGGAACTCCTCGCAGAAGTCCGCGGCGGCTCTGAAGGTCGAGACAGCCTCCGACGCTCCCTCCTCCCATTCCCATAGCCATACCGGGTCAAGATGCGCATTGCACACCAGATGCACAGTCCCCGCCCCCCCGGAAGGTCGCCTGTCAGATTTCTTCATAGCACTTCGCCTGTTTTAGTCTCGCTTACTACCGAGAGGATTTCAAAAATAAAAGGAGCCAGTTCCAAAACATTTATGTCTTGGACAAATCCTTACGCTTCGCTCCTGAGCGCCTTCAAGTTATCGAGCTTTTTCTGTGCTGATTCCACATCGAACATATACCCGAATCCTTCCCCGTGGAATCCCTGCCGCGGGTCTTTCCCTAAAACAGGAATGACTCCCTCGAGGTTTTCGATTTCATCATCAACGATTTGCATGAATCTTTTAATGCTCCTATCATTCCAGCCCTTTCTCAGCCTGTATGCCCTGTATGTGTTGCATATGCTTCTGAAGACATGATAGCATGTCCTGGCAGTCGAGAGCTCCTCGTGTCTGCGCTGGGCTTGAGAGTTCCCAAGCGCATTCTCAAGGATTTCGAGCCCTGCCATCCATTTTTTTTGGATAA
This sequence comes from Victivallales bacterium, assembly GCA_016930955.1. Taxonomy (GTDB): domain Bacteria; phylum Verrucomicrobiota; class Lentisphaeria; order Victivallales; family JAADHT01; genus JAFGFR01. The sequence goes on from JAFGFR010000121.1 coordinate 6,102, forward strand.
TCTCGAAACCTTCGATTACTTCGTCCAATGTATATCCTTCGAGTGATTTTTCCAGGGAATCTCCTCGGGTCTTGTCGAGGAGCCATGACCTGCCACAGGGGATATTGTCCGGCTGCCCGGGCCGGATCGGATAGGCCAGAGTATAGTTGATCGGACTGCTGTAAAGAAAAGGAATCGAAAAAGGATAGCTGTCCATGGCCTCCGAGAATTTCAGCCAAGCCCTGGCGACACCTTTCGGGTCGCAGCCCGGGAAATAGCCGGATGCAAAGTTTTCAAGTGCGGATTTCTTCCCCTCGAGGGGTTCTTCGTCGGTGAGAAAATAATTGAATGCGGCAGTGTTTGCGGTGATCATGTTCCCGAAATTCCAGCATCCCATGAAGTCCGCAATGTCATTCCCCCTCAGATATTTGACTTTTTCAAAGATATTGGCGATGACGGGAAGGTTTGGCACAGTGGCGAGCTCGTGTGTCGTTCCGAATTGCAGTTTCGCCATGCATCTTTTCCCCGCCTCCCTGGCGATTTTTGTGGAGGCTGCGAACCTTTTTGACGGGCCGACGAATGAGAGAGAGTATTCATCAATGGGTCTTTTCTTTCCGAGGATGACTTTTTCATCCCCCCTTTCGAAGTCGGCCATGTAGATGACATCTTCAGGGAGGTTTTTAATGATTGTCGGCGAGGGGTCTTTTTCGTAGGCAGTCCAGCTCCAGTTCCAGGAGACTATTTCCATCTCATCCGATATGGAGCGTATCCCGTCTCGGACAAGCCGTATGATTTCGCCGACGACTTCTACGGGATGTCTTTTGGCGCATCTGGGGCATTCGATATCCATCTGGCTGAGATGACCCCATTCATCCGCGATGAGGCCTCTGCGTGACCAGCAGTGAGCGGGGTATTCGGACGCGGTTATCAAGATCACCCCACCCAGTCCGGGGAGTCCCCGTGCGAGTGCGGCTGCCGAGGTCTCCAGATATTTTTTGACTTCGGGAGTTGATGTGCAGAGGCACTTGACTTCCAAGTCGCCCCCGTCCTCGTCCTGGAGTTTCTCTGTGCATCCAGCCACATACGGATGCTTCTTCCAGAATCCGGAGCCGGCCCATATTCCGCGCGGTGGCTGCATGAACACGAAGACCTTCAATCCGTGCTTGTCTGCACGGGCGATGAGATCATTCATGTTCTCCAGATGAAGTTTTGAGTTTCTTCCGAATTCGGGGAAGACTTCCGACTTCACAATGTTCCTCAGCAGTCCATGGACCCATATCGCATTGAATCCGGATTTTGCGATTTTGGAAAGCTCCTCGTGCGAATAGACCTTGCTTGCGGTGAATGTCTCGTTCGCCTCAAGCTTGTCAAGCTCCTTTGTAAATGTCCCGAAACGGGAAAGTGGGGAGCGCCATATCCTTATGCTGTCCATGAATATCATCCTTTATTGTTGTCTCAACGCTTTTTCAATCCCGTCAAGGATCATTTTCCGTGCCTTCGCACCATATTCCAAATTTGCGTGCATGGCGGCTTTTGCATACCAATTTTCGTCAGTAAACCTTTTCATGTCAACCCCTTCCGGACAGAATGCCATCATCAAGGAAGTCTCCTGTTCACCGGCGTGGTCAATGGGGAATTCTTTCTGGCAGGCCTCGTTAATGAATGGATGTATCCTTATCCAGCTGAATGGGTTGTCGTTTACAGCGCTGCTTTTGTAATAGTCCTGCATTGAACTGTCCCCCCACCAGCTTTCCCCGCGAGTCTTTTCGAGGAACTCGAATATCGCCTCTCTGGCTCCGAGCTTGAAGGCGAGATCGGTCGGCATCCCGTCGCTGAAATTCTCGCTCTGGTGGTGGATGAAGACATGGAGATTCCTGAAGCCGATCCTGAGAAGGCTCCTGAAAAGATCCTTCGCGAAGGGAAGCAGTGTGGCTGGGGGTACATGCACAGTCCCGTTGCGTTCGGGTGAATTGACGACATAACTCCCGGCAGCATAATAAAATGGCGGCAATACTACCATGTCCATCTTCTTTTCCAATTCCTCGATGGCTTTTGTGACCAGCAAGGTGTCGACCCCCACGCAACAGTGTTCCGAATGATATTCGAGCACGCCAACCGCCATTGCCGCCGGCCAGTCTTTGTCCAGGGCTTTTCTGATCTGATCAGGGAACATCAATTCGTATCTCACAATACACCTCCTCCGTGTCGCCTGCCCGCGTTCATATTCCGAAACCCCAGTCGGGGTCGGAGCCGAGACTCTCGAAGACTGTCCAGCACTGACCCGAACTAACGAGATTTGCCGAATAACTGCCTACCCGCCATATCCCATGGTGGTGTAGTATGCCAGATTGGGCTGGGTGACGTCCATCCTGCCCATCTGGCATACAATACCGACATTCGCTTCCACTTTCAATGCGTACTGTACACCCACAGGGATTTTGCAGCTGTCAATCTCCTCGTTTGTCCGGACGCAACGAACCCGGCATGCCTCCACGATTCCACCATCCAAGGTCAGTGCCGGCTTGTCGAGCCAGTTTCAAAACTCCGCGTGAACCGCGTTGGGAGCGCAGGCGCGGCAGACGGTGCGGCGAAATGGCTGGTGCATACCCGA
>JAFGFR010000122.1 GCA_016930955.1 Victivallales bacterium
CCGGCCATGGCTGATAGGCCCGGATTTTCCTCTCAATCACCTCCGCCGGCTCTCTCCAATCAAGCATGCCGTCCTCTTTGCTTATCTTCCCCGCATAACTGGCCATGGAGTGGTCCTGCGCCTCGGGAACCACCCTGCCATGAAATATGTCCTCGATCATCTGCTCCACCTTTGCCGCCCCGAGTCTCGCCAGTCTGAGCTCCAACTCCACCGCGTTCATTCCCGATACGGGCAGCTCGAAGGACCGGTAAACCGGCCCGGTATCCAGGCCGGCATCCATCTTCATGAAGCTCAACCCCGTCTTCTCCGCTCCATCGGCTATCGCCGCCGCTATTGGCGCGGCACCACGGTATGCCGGCAAGAGCGAGGCATGCAGATTGACACATGCCACCGCAGGCAAGCCCAGCATCTCCTTCCCGAGTATCTGCCCGAAGGATGCCACCAAGACTATACCGGGAGCCAGAGACTTCAGATGCGCGAGAAATTCCGGCGAGTTCACAGACGCCGGCTTGTCGGCATGAAGATTGTTGTCGGCTAGCCATCTGCCCGCCGGGGTGGGACGAAGCCCATGCCTACGCCCGGCAGGCTTGTCCGGCTGCGTCGCGATACCGACAAGCTCTACACTCGACGACCCGCAAAGCCGCTCCAGAGGTGCCACGGCCAGCACTCCCGAACCAAGAAAATAAACCCTCGGCAGACAATCTTCAGATCTTTCGCTCATAATATTTTAGCTCCCGAGCCAATTTCAAGATTGGCTCTCGCCTCGGCACATTAATTAGCCCTGACCTGACCGAGTCTCGCGGTCTATGCTGAGAATCAGCGCCAGACCGCAAAGGCACGAAAGCATGTTGCTACCTCCGTAGCTGATAAGGGGAGCCGGCATGCCCTTCGTTGGCAATGCTCCGCAAACCACTCCGAGATTGATGATCGCCTGACACGCTATTAACGAGGTTATCCCTATGCCAAGAAGCATCCCGGACCTCTCCCTGGAAAACATGCTTATCCAGACTCCGCAGAAGGTTATCAGCGCGTATCCAAGGATAATCAGGACAATAGATATGAACCCCAGCTCCTCGCCGACAATCGAGAGGATGAAATCCGTGTGGGCCTCGGGAAGATACATCGCCTTCATCCTGCTTTTTGTGAATCCCAGTCCCTGCCATCCGCCGGACCCCAAGGCAAGAAGGGAGTTCCACAGCTGATATCCGCTGGTCTTCTCGGTGGCCTCGGGATTCATAAAAGATGTCATGCGGGCCCAGCGGACGGTATCGTAGGACATTATCGAGTACACCAGCACCGGCAGGCTGGCAAGCGGGATAAAAAACCAACGCAAGCGAAGCCCGGCGACAAACAGCACCAGCATCACCGTGAAACCCAGCAACAAGGTGTTGCCCAAGTCCTTCCCAAGACAGATCAACCCCGCTATCAGCCCTGCCCACGCAAAGGCGGGAAGTATCCCCTCGAAGGTGTTTATGAACCTCTGCCTACGGGGAAGATAGTCTGCAAGATACAACAACAAAGCGATCTTTGAGACCTCGGAAGGCTGTATGCTGATGCCAGAGAACCTTATCCATCTCCTGGCTCCATTGACCTCGGGGAAAAAAAGCGCCACAGCCAGCCCCGCCGCCGACAGCACCAGCCACACGATGGAGAGCTTGGAGAGTTTCCTGTAGCCGACAAAGTATATCGTCACCGCAGCCAATCCGCCGATCAAAATCCAGACAGACTGCTTTATGAAGAATATCCTCCCCCCACTCTCGCCACCCGATGTCGTAGAGTAAAGCATGCTCAGACCAAACAGTATCATCGCCGCCGCGGTGACAGACATCAGCAAGGGCATCGAGAACTGGCTCTTGAGCCTCTTCCTGCGTTCCTGAAGCTCTATGTCAGTCTGAGTGTAATGCAGCTCGAGCATCGCGGGTACTACATCCTCGGATCCGCTCTTTCAGGAGCAGAAAAAAACGATACGGGTCGCCCCGTATCGTATATAGTGAATCTGTCTGCTCCAGTTCCGGCACTTTCAGTTGAACTTGGAGAGCCATTTCGCCATGGTCTTGCCCGCAGCCTCGCGGCCGCCAAGACCGAAAGCAAGGACTATGGTCAGACCAAGCGTGCCGAAAATGAACATGAAGGCCATCTCGACAATATCCTCGGCAATCCCCATTGTGTGGAGACCCATCGCCAGCACCAGCGACAACACGGCCACCCTGACGATTACCGGATACACGCCACCCTTCGTGGACTTGGCCAGAGAGTCATGGGCAAAGGTGGCAAGGAAATTGCCGATACCCAAAATTATCATGCCAAGGACGACCTTGCCGGAAAAAACCAGCAGGCCGGTAAGTATCTCGGTAATCTCGGGCATCTTGAGCGTGCTGACAGCTATGGATGCGCCGAAGATCATGATGAAGAAGAAAGCGATATTAGCACAGAATATGGAGAAGCTCCTTTTCCCGAACAGTCCGGAGGCACCAATCTTTTTGGGGATGTCGTCCGACCCGAAATTTTTCAGCAGTTCGGCAATGAATCCTGTGACAAGCCTGCCGACGACGTAAAAGACGATAAGGCAGACACCCGCGCCGACTATGTTCGGGATCGCTGTCGCGAAACCCTCGAGCATGCCTATCGCAGGAGCGGATATCGCCTCGATCTGCAGGACATGCAACGCGGCGACAACTATCGGCACAAAGACAAATATGAACACAAGCTGCCCGAGAAGCTTCGACACGGTCAGCTTGTCGCTGATACCGGCCTTCGACACCACCGAGTCAAACCCGGAGGTGGCAGCCTGCACGACGCCCCCAAGCGTCTTGCCAAGGATATAACCCAGAAACACTATGAACGCCGCGCCGATGATGTGCGGGACCATGACAAGGAACTTGCCCAACATAGCCTCGATCGGTGACAGCACACTGCGGACTCCAAGGATGTCAAGAGTCAGAAGCAGCACATAGATGAGCAGCAGATAGTACACGAATTTCGATATTATCGGCTCGATCCTCACCGGGGTCTGCGTGTTCTTCTTGTTCAGCTTCTCGTCTATCCCGACCCTCCTCAACATCATCGAGACGCAACCGGAGATGATCTTGCAGATAAGCCAGCCAACCACAAAGATGACTATCGCACCTACAACCTGCGGCACATGATCCAAAAACGGCCTCAGAAGATCCTTAACTCTCTCTTCCATTCTCTCCTCCTTTACTAATCCTGCATTGATCGCCTTGTTTCAGGCACTTCTAACCGGGGAACCGCTCTCAAAGCGTGCCATCCCAAGCGTGGACACCAGTCCGTGGGACAAGTTGAAACTCAAAGCCCCCTGACCCGAAGTGGAAAATAGCAGGCAAAAAGAAAAAAACAAGCCGAGAAACGACAGAAACAACAAAAAACACGATTATCTGCGAATTTTATGCATGCCTTCTTTGCGAGGCATGCGAAAACCAGATATGTTAACACATTTGCGAAATATGTCGCAATTAATCCTCTGTTTGGGTTGACTCCCTCTTGTTTCAAGGTTATGTTTCGTGGCCGGTGTGGATTTGTGTCATTGCCGGCTGTCGGAACCTATGCGCCGGATTCGCGCTAACCGAGTCAGATGGGGAACCAAGCAGCTCCATGCGATGAATCCGGGCGCTATAGGCAATTCTGGCAGTCGGCGATGGCTTTTGTGATGCCGTGCCTCAAGACTTTCGGCACGGTCGAGAAAGTATAAGATAGCCATAGTCAGGACAAACGCAGCGTTATGGAATATCAGGTGATGGCAAGGAAGTGGCGTCCGCAGAAGTTCGCTGACGTGGTTGGCCAGGCGCACATAATCAAGACCCTTCAGAACGAGCTCCTTCGCGAGCGCACTGCCCACGCGTATCTTTTCGTCGGGCCAAGAGGCATAGGGAAGACCACCATTGCCAGGATATTCGCCAAGGCGCTCAACTGCAAGAATCTCCTCGCCGGGGAGCCCTGCTGCGAATGCTCGTCGTGCCTCGCGATCGCCGCAGGCAACAACTTGGACCTGATAGAGATAGACGGTGCGAGCAACAATTCGGTGGAGGATGTCAGAAGGCTCAGGGAAGAGGTCCTCTACGCCC
>JAFGFR010000123.1 GCA_016930955.1 Victivallales bacterium
GGTGCGGGTTTTCAATGCCGCGAGCGATTCAGACGCGAGACTTGCCTCCCGGGCGATATGCGACTCACTGCTTTGCAAGACTGCCTGGTTCGGCTGCGATCCCAACTGGGGCAGGGTTTTGGCGGCCGCAGGGTATTCAGGGGCCGTTTTCGACCCGGCGAGGGTAAATCTGCACTATGACGGTCTTCCGGTGGTCCTTTGCGGTGTGGATGCCGGAACTCCCGAATCTGATCTGGCCGAGCTTATGGGGAAGGGTGAATTCGAGATAGCGCTGGATCTGGGTGGCGGAGGATGCAGTCACGTCATGTGGACGAGCGACCTGTCGTATGAATATGTCAGGATAAACGCGGACTATCACACCTGATTGGAGATTGCAAAATGACGATCATGCAGGAGCTCATAGGGAAGTCAATGGTGCTGATCGAGGCCTTGCCCTACATGCAGAAGTTCAGAGGGGCGATCGTGGTGATCAAGTTCGGGGGAAGCGCGATGGAGGACGAGCCGCTGACAAAAAGCACGATGCGGGACATCGTTTTCATGGAGTGTGTGGGGATGAAGCCTGTGGTGGTCCACGGCGGCGGCAAGGCCATCAGCACAAAGCTTAAGGATATGGACATCCCCACCAGATTCATCAACGGTCTGAGATATACCTGCGAAAGATCCATAGCGGTGGTCGATGATGTCATGCACAATGTCGTTAACAAGAATCTGGTTGATGCGATAGGGCACTTCGGCGGCAGCGGGAAATCCTTGTCGGGCAAGGAAATACTGAAGGGGGAAAGGATAATGACGATCTGTCCCGACACGGGCAGCGAGGTTGACCTGGGCTTTGTCGGGCAGGTCTCCTCGGTTGACACTGGCAAGATAATCGAGATGCTGGAAGCCGGTGTATTGCCGGTGATAGCGCCGCTGGCAGTCGGGGGGGATGGCCAGGTGCTTAATGTCAACGCCGACATGGCAGCCTGCAGGATAGCACAGGCATTGAAGGCCCGCAAGCTTGTTTTCCTGAGCGATGTCCCAGGGATCCTGAGTGACCCTGAGGACGAGGATAGCCTGATAACCACGATAACTCTTGAGGAGGTGGACGAGCTGATAGAGAGGAAGGTGATATCTGGCGGGATGGCGCCAAAGATCAAGAGTGCGGAGGAGGCTCTCCGGGCAGGCACGAACAAGGTTCATATTGTTGACGGCCGTGTGAGGCATTCATTGCTGCTGGAGATATTCACGGACACCGGAATCGGCACGCAGATCATAAAGAGTGACGGGATATGACAGCCAAACAGCGCTCGATGTTGATAATGCCGATCTGTTTGCTCCTTTTCAACGCGCTCCAGGAAGTGATAGAGTACTTCCTGCCTCGAGTTGTACCGAATCCCTATACCCGGACATTCGTGTTGATCATTCTTTTTGCAGCGGGCTTTTCTTTGGTTGCTGATATGTTTGTGCCTTGGCTTGTCGAGTTTTTCGAAAAAGGGCATAGACATAGCCGCAGCAAGGGTGGGAGCACGGGGGTGGCGGCGTTTTACTTGTTGTCTTTCGTTGTGATATATGTGGTCTATTTTGTGATTTTCACCAAGGGGACGCGGTATATACTTCCTCCCGCATGGAGGTGATTGACCGATTGTCGACTTGTGCGGGCCTATGAGTTTTTACACGGGTTGTCTGTCTGCCGGATGCCGCTTCAGACACGGGATGACGAGGTTGAGTATGAGGAGAAGAGGCAACAGGCTGGGGTTCATGATCTTCGACTTGTACTTGTCGCTTGGTCTGCGGCATGCGTATGGCCTGCTGTATTTTGTATGTTTGCACTACTTCCTGTTCGACCGCAGTGCGATGAGGGCTGTCTTGTGCTATGTGCGCAAACGATTCAAGGGCGCGGGATTCTTGGCGAGATGTGTGCATGGGTACAGGGTCTTGCTGGCGGCAGGGAGGAATTTGGTGGATCTGAGGCAGTTCGACAGAGATCCCGGGAAGGTGTCGTTCGAGTGTGATAACACTGATATAGAAGCTGCCTTGGCGCAGGGGAAGGGTGTGTTGTTTTTGACTTCGCATGCCGGCAACTGGCAGCTTATGATGCGCGAGCTGCCGCGGCTCGGGAGGGACGTATGCGTGGTGATGCTGCCGGAGGAGAATCCCGCGGTCAGGGAATACCTTCAGGTTGACCGTGGCGATCTGTCGGGGGTAAAGGTGCTGAATCCCGGCGACGGTTTGGAGAGCGGTATAATGATAGCCGGTGAGCTTGCCGACGGGGGTATAGTCTCGATGATGGGTGACCGCCTTCCTGGGCCTGGCGGCCAGATTTTGGAGTGCCCTTTCTACGGGTCGCCGATGGCTCTTCCAAAAGGACCTTTCGCGATAGCCGAAATGTGCGGTTGTTGTGTCATGCAACTCTTTATTGAAAGGCTAGGGGCATGCAGCTATCGTCTGAGAGTGGGATATCTGCACCCTGGAGACAACCTGGCCGGCAGGGAGGAGAGGGTGCGCGACCTTGCCGGGAACTATCTGGCTGCGATAGAGGAGTACCTCGATAAGTACCCTTACGAATGGAATCCCCGTGCGGATCGTGGAGCCTCATGACGGACACAAACAGCTTAAGGCATGCACCAGCCATTTCGCCGTGCCCTCTGCCGCACCTGCGCTCCCAACGCGGTTCACGCGGAGTTTTGAAATTGGCTTGTTTGAGATTTGTGCCGATGCTTGACAAGGACGGCAAGGTGCATTAGATTCCCGGCTTGTTGTGCTGCATCGAACCGACCGGTTGCGGCTTACTTTATTTTTTTGTGTGTCTGGAAACCCTAGCTTGGAATTAGAGATGAGTGTAAAGCGCAAGAGAAAGAGCACAGCCAAGAGGCTTGCGGAACGGAAGGAGGCATCATCCTCTTACGTCAAGAGGACTATTGACGACAAGGTCTTCAAGGATGCGATAGACGATTTTGACCGGTTCGATGATTTTGTCACCACTAACTGGAACAAAATAGTCGTCGGGGCGGTGTTGCTGACCCTGGCATCGGTCGTGGGGTATTTGGTCTACGTCAACATTGATCAGCGTGATAGGGCCGCCTGCGCGGTCCTGACATCGGCAGAAACTATCGATGAGATCAATGCCGCGCTTTCCGAACACCCTGGAAACAAGGGTGCTGCACTGGCAAGGTTGAGCCTCGGCACTTTATACTTCAATGACGAGCAGTATGACATGGCGCTTGAGGCCTACAGGGAGGTGGCGGGGGAGGGCATGTTCACGGACATCTCCGGCAGGGCGCGGTTGAACGTCGGCTACACTCTGGAGGCGATGGGCAGGAGTGACGAGGCGGCGGAACATTTTGTGTCGGCCGGTATGGACTCGGCATTGCCCGAGTATGTCCGCAAGGAGGCGAATTACTCAGGTGGAAGGATATATCTGTCCTTGGGCAAGATCGAGCTTGCCAGATCCTCGCTCAAAGCGATAAGCATAGGTGACCGGGGGGATTTCTGGGAGTCCCAGGCCGAGCGGATGCTACAGCGTATGGCCTCGAAGGATCCCCTGCCAGAGCCTCCTCCCATGGAGCAGCATCCTCTAGAAGATGATAGAGTCCCCGAGCGGGGTGGTGCTGCACCGGAAGCATCATGATGCATATGGCGCCAATTGTGATTTTGTGCTGCCGCACAGGTTTTCCCATCAGCTCTAAAGAAGCATGTCATCGAGAACCCGGCGTGCCTTGGGGGGCAGCTTGGAGGCATCGCCTATCTTGTACCGGTTCTTCTCGATGTCGGTCATCAGCACCGTCCCGGCGCTGTTGACAGATATGCTTTCCTTCACATTGTAAAGATGCAGTCTTCTTTTCCCGCGGTCGGTGGAGACGAGCCATTCATGGAACCCATGGCCGCCCCCGCCCCCGCCGCCACGTCTGCCACTGCCGCCGCCACGAATAGTCTCAACTACCTCGATATCCAGAATCTCCGGGACGAAATACGCTTTTTACTGACTTTTTTTGAGGCTGAGTTGAGGCTATTTTTTTTGCCTTTTTGTAGCCACGAAAATATTTAATAAATTTTTTAA
>JAFGFR010000124.1 GCA_016930955.1 Victivallales bacterium
GATGCGTTCCATATCACTGGCCCCCACCCGGAAGGCAGAGGCTTGCGACGGGCCATAATGCTCGCGATCGAGAGGGCTGGAACAAGACCCTCCGACATAGCATATATCAATGCCCATGGAACTGCGACGCGCAACAACGATGAGGTCGAGTCGGTTTTGATAGCCGATGTTTTTGGCCCCGATGTTAGTTTTTCCTCGACCAAATATTACACTGGTCATACGCTTGGGGCCGCTGGCGCGATAGAGGCCGCGGTCTGCGTCAAAGGGATCCTGCTTGGCCGTTTCCCAGGCAATCCCGGTGTGGCAAGAACTTCAGGGCTTGCTGCAGTGCCCAGAAGCTCGGCGATCCCCTATGAAAGAGGGCCGGTGCTCTCGATGTCCATGGCTTTTGGCGGCACCTGTCTTGCCCTTCTTTTTGATAGGCTGTTAGATGTCCCGGTGCCAGCGGCTCCTCATTCCCGTCGACCTCCCGTTGCCATAGCCGCGCCCGAACTGGACAAGCATGTCGAGAGAACCACCATGAGAATTACCCAGGTCTGCAAGCCTGCATGCACGGCAGATCTGATATGCTGCGCCACTGGGATTATCGGCCCCTTCGGCGTAGGGAATGATGCTTTGGTCAGGGTGCTCGAAAAGCATATTTCAGGAATCGCTGGGCCTTCGGTGTCCTCTGGCGATTTCCAGATTCCCCGGGCGATTTTTTCGTCCCCCAAACTCAAGTCTATCCACCGCAGGGCAGACACGCTGAGCATGGCGGCATTCCTTGCTGCAGAAGAGGCTGTCGAGTCTTTTTCTGCCCGGGGAATGGGGCACCGTATGGATTCTTGGGATTCTGAAACCGCGCTGATCGTGGTCACTCCTTTGGGTGCATTTCATACGACCTTCAGATTTCTGGATGGTGTTTTGGACTTTGGTGAGTCCGCACCGTCGCCTTCCTTTTTCTCCAACTCGGTGCACAACGCCCCGGCGTTCTATATTACCGCCGGTCTAAAGATGCTCGGCCCGTCCTTGACTGTCAACGGGTTTTGCCATCCCTTCGAAAACGCCCTGCTTCTTGCCGAGTCGATGCTTCGGAATTCTCAATGTCCCCGTGTCCTCCTGGTTGCAGGCGAGGAGACCTGCAGTCTTGCCCCGGCTATCTGCAATCTGTGGAATGCTCACTCTTGCTTCAAGATCGGGTGTTGCCCCGGCGAAGGGGCGGCAGCTTTCGTGCTGACACTCGGGCCGGATGAAACAGGGACACCTATGAATTCCGCAGTCGAAACCGAATCCTTGCAGTTGTCGAGACGCATTTTCGGGAATACATTCTTGAACAGCGCTTTTGCCAGAATAATCCAGATGAACAGATGAAACCGACCAAAGAGCCAGTTTCAAGACTATCAATATTCCGGCTGTGCATGCTGCTTGTGGCGATCCTTTTTGTAGGCGTGGTTGTCCGTGTCGGGGTGGTCTCATATTTCTGCGGTCCCCCTCCCGTAACCTATCCGACAATGGACGAGATGAACTTCAGGGAGCTGGCGGTGAACATCCTTGATTACCGGACGTTTGCCGCGTGGACCGAGGGCTTCTTCACCGCCTCGACACGCGCGCCGGTATATCCGATACTCGTGGCATCGGCCTACTCTATCTCGAACAGCAGAGGACATGCGATACCCAAACTGCTTAACCTTTTCCTTGACATGCTCAATATATTGCTGATGTTCGTGCTCGGCTATGCTCTTTTCGGGACAAGGTTTGCGCTTGCAGCCTCGTCGTTCTACGCTGTTTTTGGCCATGCACCCTACTTCATGGCGATTTCCAGTCCTCACATTCTCGGGCTGACCTTGCTCCTCTCAGTCTGTATAGCCATAATCCCGTTGCAGCGTTTTTATTTCCCCTCAGTGATGGTGCTTTCGATCCTTTATGCCTTGCTTTTGCATGCTAGGCCGGTTTTTCTCGTATCACTTCCCTTTCTCGTGCCTGCCGTCTGGCTACAGATCTCGGCGCATCCTGAAAATTCGCCCCGCCATCGCTCGGTGTGGAGGGCCGTGTCTGCGGATCCTGTCAAAAAATCACTCAAGTCCCTCCTGCCGGTAGTTATAGTACTGCTGCTTTGTCTGCCATGGGGCATCCGGAACTATCGCCTGCAAAAAACTGTCGTCCCGGTTTGCGTCATTCCAGGATGGCATATAGCCAGCAACGAAAACAAGGACATGGCGCTGTCAATCCAATATCTTGTCGAGCAGATTTACCGGCCTGAGCGAAGGGAATTCTCCGAGGGCGACTACTTCAGGGTCGCCAGAGCCAAGATGTCGCGCGCGTTCCTCGACAACCCGGTGTCCTTCACCTCATTCGGGCTTTTAAGGCTTGCCGCCGGATGGGCCCCACAGAACCCTTTGCGCAGATTTTACAACCCCAAGGCCTATGTCTTTCCGGTGAGGATATTCGATGGGTTGCTGCTGCCGCTTCCCGATTTCGAGGGTCTGATCTACATCCTTGTTGCCTCCGGGGCACTGGCATTGACATTATCATTCAAATCGACACTGCGGGCATGGGCGGGGATAATATGCAGGGCTCGTTCAATCATTGCAGTCGCCTTAGGATACTCTCTTGTCCATATTCTAGGCATCCCTTTGGTCGCTTATCTTTTCCTTATTGAGCCGATTCTCGCCGTGCTTTTCCTTGCGGCAATATCCTGCCATATCGGCTTTGTTTTCAGGAGGTCTCCTGTCATGAGACGATACCTTTTAGAGTTGCGCTCTTTTTTACGGACATCACATCCGCCAGTTAAACCCCGCTCCGGCCTCCTTTGCCTTCTTGCCGCCTCCTCAACGCTTGCCATATTAGCAGCACTCATGGCTGTACCGTTCATTGGGGATTGCCCGCAGCCTCGGAAGAACAACTATTTCGCGCTGCTTCAGCCCCAAGGAATCCTGAACTACTGCCAGCTCCGGAATCTTCAGTGGGAAAACCACTCCAGAATCCCAGAGGGAACCGTGGTCACGACACAGGGAGTTGTGAGATATTCTCTCGAAGGCTTCAAGTTCGTGGTTGACGACTACTACGCTGTCAGCGACCCTGAATTCTCCGCCGCAAGGCTTTTTGTCCGTTACGGCGGCAAGGAAACACCGCTTGGAACCGGAGATGTCAGGATGAACTTCCACCGAATCCCGCCACCAGAGGACGAGCAGGTCGTCATTGTCAGAGGTGAGGCAAAAGCCGGACTCTTCGGAGAAATAATCATCAATGTCTCATCCTATGAGATGAAATAACCGCCACGGTGAGTTTTGCAATCGGCCCGGCGGGTTCTCTTTTTTGAGAAATTAATGCTTTCCGAGCTTTGACTATCAGGGGTTTCGTGCAATATTATCACAATGAGTAAATTCTGTTACAAATGCGAAAAGGATGTTGATCTAGTCAAGGATCCCGACAGCAATGCCCAGCTTTGCGCTATCTGCGGGGTTATCTTGATCCATTCCGCCAGCAAGTTGCCCGAGGGAACCGTTATCGGCGGGTTTGAGATCGAGAGTGAGATCGGCCGCGGTGGAATGGGCATAGTCTATAAGGCCAAGCAACTCAACCTGGAACGTCACGTAGCCCTGAAAGTGCTTGCCGACGACCTGTCACGGGACATCGAGTTTGTGGAGAACTTCTTCAAGGAGGCCAGGGCTGCCGCAAGCCTCAACCATCCGAATATCGTTCAGATATTCGATGCCGGAAGCACCCCGGAGGGCATCTACTACTTCGCCATGGAGTTAATTGTCGGGGAGACCCTGGAGGCCAGAATATCCAGGGATGGCAGCCTTGACTCCAAAGAAGCCATAAGGGTGGCCATCAAGATTGCCGATGCCATGGGATACTCTTGGGAAAGTCAGAAGCTTACCCATGGCGACATCAAGCCGGAGAATATTATTCTTGACAGCTCCGGGGGCACAAAAGTCGCAGACCTTGGGCTTGCCAAGTTCATGCACGAGGACAAGTCTAAAGGTGCAATAATGGCCACTCCCCTCTATGCCCCCCCGGAAGTCATCAAGGGGCAATTCGAGAAGATATCCTGTCAGGCAGACATGTATTCCTTTGGCATCACTCTTTTCCAGATGCTCACCGGTGTGACTCCATTCCCGGACGATGCCCCGGAGAAAGTCTTCAAAAACCATCTTGAGACAGTTCCCCCGCTGATCTCAAGCTACAACCCGCGATTTACCCCTCTTCTAGTCCAGCTAGTCAACCAGCTTCTAGAGAAGGATCCCTCCGAGCGCCCACTCTCATGGTCCGACATCGGAAAGGCCCTGATAAAAATCAGACAGCCAGAGATAGAGGGCAAGATATTCCATACTCATCACACGGATACCTCTTCAAATCACATCGTCAGCCCCCACGCGCAGGATGACGGCGTCGGGGGCAACAATTTCAGACCCCTGATAAATATACTCTTAGCCGTCGTTGTCGGCCTCTCCATTGCGGTGGCTATTGTTGTTTATTACGACAGGAAAACGCCATCGCGCCCGGAAATCGGCACCTTGCTTGCTGAAGACCTGACGCGTGCCCAAGAGGCTGTAGAAAAACTTGAGGATCTCAAAAAACAGTTGGAATTTCTTTCTCCGAAACACGCTTTGCTCCAGGTCGAGCGATTCATCGCGCTGTATGGTGAAAACTCTCCCGATGAGGCCCGGGTCATGCTGGAGCGCTTGAAAGCACAGCTCGCCCAGGCCAGCTCGCCCAAAGAGACAAGAACGTCCGGGACATCAGAGTTCTCCGCCCAAGTCGAAAAAGTCATCAGGGAAATCAGTTCGGCGGCTCCTTTTAAAGATGTCACCTCCACAGACAGGCTACAGGCCCTCAGCCAGAGCATCGAGTCTCTTCTGTCGGCATCTTCGGGAAATCCCGACTTGGTCATTTCGCGCGATGACAGGGACACTCTCAACGATGCCTACATGAAGCTTTCTGAGGCGCTTATGGAGCACAGGCGAAAAAAGGAGGAGATCGCCCGGAAGCTTGCCGAGGAGGAGAGACTAAAAAAAATCCAGGAGGAAAGACTTAAAAAAGAGCAGGCCGAGATCAAAAGAGTCGAGGATATACGCTTCAACAGGGCAGTGGATGAGTTTTACATCGCCATCGCCAAGTATCTCAGGTTGCCCAGGACAGATGATCTCGAGGCCAGCTTGGTATCATGGCGCACAGCCCGGACTCTCCCTGCGGCATATTCAATGAAGGCTGAATTCCTTGTCGAGAAGGTAATCCCTGATTCGAGAAGATTTGTGGCTCTGATGGTCAGGAACATCGAGGCTTTCAAAGGTCAAGGAATCCCGCTCTCCGTCTGTCCCTCGAAACTGCGGAAATACACAGTGAAGGACATTGACGACACGGGTATAAGGATGATGCTCTCGGACGGCAAGGTTACTTTGGGGCAGACGTTGAACTGGTCCACGATGCCGCCGAAGCTCACTGCCGAGTTCATCAAGGAGAGGCTGCTGCTCACTCAGGATGGGAGGTTCCTGTTGCCAGAAGAGGACATCAGAGTTGTCCTCGCGCACATACTCCTCAATGATCATGCCAGCATTGAAGAGGTGGCAGCCATGACCCTCAAGGACAATCAAGAAAAAAGAATCTGGGAATCCCTGTCAAAAGACTTTGCCATCGCGGAAAACGAGGCTCGAATGGCTGTCAGGATGGCTCAGATCAGGGATCTGTATGACAATGGCGACAAAGTCAAGGCCTCTGAGTTAATTGCCTCTCTCTATCAGGATTCGTCCGGCACGGAGTTCGGCAGAAGATACGCCACGGATCTGAAAAACTTTTTCGATACAATGCTTTCTGTCAATCCTGCTGTGGCGGCAGCCCAAATGCTCGGGAGATTAAATGACCTTGTAGCGCATGAGACCCCGATGGTGCTCATGGCGTTCTGCAACACCATCGAGGCGCGTTACGCAAAAATTATAGAGCCTGAGAAGCTCGCTGAAGTCAGGGGAGTCCGGGACTCCGCACTGCAGAGCATTGTAGAGGCCAGCCAGGTGAAGGACCTCAACTCGAACAGGGTCCCCTTCTATTATTGGGAGATGGAGAAAACAGGTGACGCATGGGCGTACTACAAGATCACGCTTGACAGCGGCAAGATGGGGCAGGCTCCAAAAGTGCTCAAGGCGATGGAGCTCGCCGCAGCCCTTGACAACGGCGACTGGACTCTGGCGAAGTCAATCCTTGATTCAGGGGAAGCTCTTGACATTGAAGGCCTGGCCAAGATGACAAGAACTCGGGCATGGGCTTCTTCATTCATCTTCGCGAGAGGTCTGCTTGGTCTGCAGTTCCCTGATCCTGTCCAGAGGGATCTTGCTCTCACTTCCCTATTCATGTTAAGCAGGCAGGTCGAGCACCCGATAATGTCCCCGGTCTCCACTGCACTGGCTATGGAGTTCGCCATCTTGGCACGTCAATTCCCGAGAGCTATCACAGCCTCCCTGGAATACAACTACCGCTTAGGCCCCACTGCCGGAATCGAGGCCAAAGTCGCCTTTTTGGGGCTTTTGGCGGCGATTGACAAGGACTCCTCGACAGTCGAGGATATCGAGAAAATATTCAATAAGATCAGCAGTGTTGATAGGTTATCCGACATTGCAGGCGGCGATTTGATGTGGTGCCGCACCGCCGTTTCTCTTGTCAAAGGCGATGATCCGGCCAGGAATCTGGAAAAGTTGAATGATTTCCCCTGCAGATTCCCCGATGTATCCGCAAGGATACTGCTTGCGGCCACGGCCCGCAGATACTGTTCCAAACACCCGGGGCTGCAACCGAATATGGAGCAGCTCCTGATCAAGACTGTCGCAAGCCAGATCAAAGACATGACCGTCGCCTCAGAAACATGGCGCAGGCTTGCTGTTTTCAACGCAGCCAGGATGAACTCGCCGACCAGTTTCAGCGAAGCCATGAGCAACTCCCTCGATGACCACAGACTTTGTGCCTTGAGCTCCTATCCCCTCGTGATATCTCTGAAAACCGCCGCCGAGATCTCATCGGCGAAATCATCGAGGATGGAGACAAAAAGCAATCTTGCCAGATTCCAGGGAGCTTCCACCGTGGTTTCCAAGGCCGATTCAGTTGCAATTGATATCATCACTGCTGAAGACCCTGCCGCGACCGTGCGCAGAATCTATATGGACAACCTTCCTGACAAGGCATTCCTCGCGGCGGTCGTCGGAATCATGGCGAACTATCAGCAGCCCGATGTCAGAGCTTCTATAGTCAAAGTCCTTAATGAAAACTACTCCTTCCTCACATGGGAAGAGCGGTTCCTTATCGGGCAAATCCAGAACTGGCGTTAACTATAAACAGCGAGAGGTGCTCATGGCGAAAATTCTTATTGTAGACGACGAACTCAGCATTGTTGAGGTGCTGAAGGCCCTGCTGGAGCGGAACGGGCATGTTATCTCAACATCCTCAGATGGTAAGGATGCCCTCAGAAAACTCAAGGAACAGGTCTTCGATCTGCTGATCACCGACATCAGGTTGCCCGAGATTGACGGGATTTCACTTCTCAGACGCGCACGCGAGCTCCAATCTCATCTGGCGGTCATCGTGATCACCGCATATGCAAAAGTGGACAATGCCGTCGAGGCCATGAAGAACGGTGCCTTTGACTATGTCACTAAACCCTTTAAGTTCGACGAGCTTCTCCTGACGGTGCAGAGAGCCCTCTCATACGAGGAGGCACTCGCGGAAAATGAGGTTCTGAGGTCAACCCTGAAGACCGGATTCCACTTCGACTGCATTGTCGGCGATTCTGATCCGATGCTGAAAGTGTACCATCTCATCGAAAAGGTTGCCAAGACTGACAGCACTGTCCTTATCTTGGGCGACAGCGGTACCGGAAAGGAGCTTGTCGCCAAGGCGCTCCATTTTGCCAGCCCCAGATTCGGGAAGCCATTTGTGACGATAAACTGCACTGCCATGCCGGAGCCACTGCTCGAATCCGAGCTCTTCGGACACCTGAAAGGGGCTTTCACCGGCGCGACGTCGTTGAAAAAAGGCCTTTTTGAAATGGCCGAGGGAGGAACTATCTTCCTCGATGAAATCGGGTCTGTCCCGCCAAATATGCAGATGAAGTTGCTCCGGGTGCTTCAGGAGAAGGAGATTCGCCGCGTGGGAGGGACAGAGGACATCAAGATTGATGTCAGGGTAGTCGCCGCCACCAACGAGGATCTGGAGCAGAAAATTCAAGACAAGCTCTTTCGGGAGGATCTCTACTACAGGCTGTCGGTCATACCTATAAAGCTTGCTCCCCTGAGAGACAGAAAGGCAGACATCCCGTTGCTTGTGAACCACTTTATGCAGTCTTTCATCGAGAGCAACAAGCGCGATGTCGAGGTATCTCCGAAGGTCGTCGAGGCGCTTTCATTTTATGACTGGCCTGGAAATGTCAGGGAGCTGGAGAACCTGGTCAAGAGGCTCGCCACTCTCTGCGACAAAGGCCGGATCGAGTTCTCCGACCTCCCCGAGTACATCAGGGAAAAGGCCGGCGAACCCGATATCTGCAAAAGCCGGGAATCTGCCTCCGGCTCCCTCAAGGCACATTTAAGGAGTGTCGAGACCAACTACATACAATCGGTTATTAACGAGTTCAATGGGGACAAGGAGAAGGCTGCCGAGAGGCTCGGTATCAGTATCGCGACCCTGTATAGGAAAATCAACGATAACCAATAGTGCATCATGGGAAGTCCCGTGTTGCCGATATCCAGGAGCATTTTTATGAGACATGTCAATTTGTGTATTTCGACTTTAGCTGCGGCGGTGGCTGCATTGGCCCTGACCTCCTGCCGTGAGGATCTCAAGCGTTTCGAGGAGATTTTTGTCAGCGATTTGCCTGATCCACAGAAAATCATCACCGTAAACAACATAGTCAAGTATCCCAGAGCCAGAGAACTCGAAAAGGAGGTATTTACAGTCACAGGCATGAAGGTATGGGTCAACACCAACTCCTTCATACACTCGAAGTCCATCAAGGATATCGATCTTGTCCCCCGAGACCCCGACGGCAACTTCTATGACCTTAAGCTACATCTGGACAACCACGGCAAGCTGGTCTGGATGCAGCTTAGCGCGGGACATCTTTTCGATCAGATCGCACTCTTGATTGACAACGTCTTCTACCGGACATTCACTCCAAAACCCATGGGGGAGGGTGAGGACTTCGTGATTATCGAGGGTCCTTTCGATAGATTCAATGCCCAAGAGATCAAGAAATACGCAAAAAACAACTACAATTATTTCAACAAGGATTGACAGAGACACGCCGTAGTTCTCAATAACATGATCATGAACAATCTTGACGAGCTTATCCTGGAAGCCTCGGATTCGGATGAACACGGCTTAACGAACAAGCTTCTGGACGCAATCCGAAAGCTCCCGGCACGGGAAGTCGAAAACCTGAAGCCGGGAATCGAGCTGCTCATGGAATCATGGGGAGACTCTGTCTCCGGATCTTTGCACAAAGCCGACTTCTGCCTTTGCGTGGCGTCTCTGGCGGTATTCGAATCCCAGCTGTTAAGGTCCGCTTTGCAGAAAGCTTTTGCGTGTCTCAACGAATCCGGTCTGCCCTGCACCTCGCTGATCGGGGCGTCCGGGATCAAAAACCCCTCCGTCCCCATTCACGTCGCGGCAGACAGGTTCAGAGCCGCCACCATGCTTTCACCGGGCAACAGGGCGTTCAACACTGAGTCCGGAAGGTTCGGGACAGTTCAAAAGATAGACACCATGACATCAGAAATCGAGATATGTTGGGACTGTGCCACGACTTCGGCAACTCATTCTCGAGTGCCAATCGAAGCCGCGCTCACAAAAATCCTCTTCTTCAAAGACAACCCGGAACTGCGCGATATCGCTTCCGTCCCCGACCCGGTCCCCGCCAACAATTTCAGGGAAGAATTCCATCAGGCAATGCTCCCCTCCGGCATCCCCGAAGCACCCAGAACCGTCGCCATGGCGATGCTCTCGGGGAAATTCCCGGACTCGGCGACATTCGACGCATGGTGGGACGACAACTCCGCCGGAAACAAAGAGCACAAGACCAACAGACTCCCCTCAGAGGCCAGATCAATACAAGAGCTCCATTCTCTTATCCAGACCTATGGTGGGGCGGGACTCACACCTGAACAGGCCGACTCGCTAACGGAATTCTTCAAAAGGATCAAAACCCCCATCTCTGACGAGAACTCAATACGCCTGATCGAGGTGCTTGTGCACCTCGATGGCATCTCGGACAGAAAATCCATCTCATCGTTCTGTGCCGCCGTCAGGGGCAAGGCCCCGTTCTGGCCGCCTATCGAGGGCATCTCGGGGAAACAACTCGCACTTTGGAGCCGGGTGCCAATCAAAACACTCGCGAAATTCGCAGATATCACTGCAGCCAACCTTTCCTGTGAATACCTCGCATCAATCATACCCAAACTCCCGCTCAAATGCTGGAACTGCGCAATCCAACCCATCCCAATGGAGATGGTCGTGGAAAAACTCATGCAAGGCAGCAACTTCTCTTCAGACTCTTTAATCTGGATATGGAAGAACTATGCCACACTGCCCACGGGACTTGTCGGTGCGATCACACCGGAAAACATACTGGATGCGATATCGAGACAAATCTCCGACCCTTCCTCGCAAGCCTCGGCTCTCAAGGAAATGCTGTTGTCAAACCAGAATTTCCAGCAAGCTATTGCCGCCTCCGTCGGCGACTCTCCCGAACGACTGATCCATTCGGTGCAGTCATGTGAGGCCCTTCGGATAGACGAGAAACAAAGCCTGCTAGTCAAGCTCTCGAACGTTTCTTCCGGAATAAAGTCTTTCCTCGGCAAGGGCCACGCTAAAAAAATATTCGCATCCGCCGAGAAAAAACACATAAGGGAAAAGAGAGAATCACAGTTGTCGGTCACTTCCACAGCCTCTTTCAACAGACTCAAGGATGAGCTCGATGACATTGTCAGCCGTCAAGTGCCGCGGAACTCCGCCGACATCGCCCACGCCAGAAGCTACGGGGACCTCAGGGAAAACGCCGAATACAAGGCTGCCAAGGAAAGGCAGGCGATGCTCTCCAAAAGACGTGGCGATCTCGAGAAGGCCTTAAACAGCGTACAGGTGACAGACTTCTCCGACGTTGTCCTCAGGGATGCCGCAGTGCCTGGTTCGATGGTTAGCGTCAGCTACGAGGGCGAGAGCGAGCCGGAGACCTTCTTCCTGCTCGGTGTCTGGGACGGCGATCCAGAAAAGAAGATACTCTCATGCGTCAGTCGCCTCGGGCAGTTGCTCAACGGCAAGGCCGTAGGAGATTCTTTTGTCTCCCCGGACGGGCGAAAAGTGACGGTCTCGGCAGTCCAGAGTCTGCCCACACACATCATGAAAGACATCGCAGGTTGAATCATGTGCGGCATCGCCTGTATCGTCAGCAGAAAAAAACTTCCCCCCGGTACCCTCGAATCCTTTACAGATGCCGTCGTCCACAGAGGCCCGGACGGGAAAGGCCTCGCGAAATTCGCGTTCAACGAAACGCTCGATAAATTGCATGACTCTGACGACGCGTTCTTTGTGGGGTTGGGACACAGGAGACTCTCCATCCTCGACCTCTCAGAGGCAGGTTCACAGCCTATGACATCTTCAGACGAATCGTGCGTCATATCCTATAACGGCGAGATATACAACTTTATCGAGATTCGCAGTGAGCTGGAGCAAGAAGGCATCGAGTTCTCATCCGGCTGCGACACTGAGGTCGTGCTGGCCGCATACCAGATGTGGGGTGTCGAGTGCTTCTCACGTTTCAACGGGATGTGGGCCATGGTCATACTCGACAGGGGGAAAAAACAGATTGTCGTGTCACGCGACCGGTTCGGCATCAAGCCCCTTTATTGCCTGGGCTCGCCAAAACTCTTGGCATTCGCCTCGGAAATAAAACAGTTCACTCATATAGAAGGATTTTCGAAGACGCCAAATCCTTCGGCCTGTGCCGCATACCTTGCCAATGGTTCAGAATTGCAACAACAGACCTTCTGGAAAGGCATAGTCAACTTCCCGGCTGCGAACTTCGCGACAATAGATCTCAACGACATTTCCCTTTGCATGGATTTCAAAAAATACTGGATGCCGGAGAATATCGTGCTGTCGAGAATCCCGGTACAAGATGCCGTTGAGAATATCGTGCGGCTATTCTCCGACTCGGTCAGGCTCCGCCTCAGATCGGATGTCCCGGTGGGTTCATGCCTCTCCGGTGGGCTGGACTCCTCATCCATCTTCCTCCGAATGGCTTCCCATGAGCCCGGCAAAACATTCGCCGCGTTTTCCGCCTGTTTTGACGACAAGTTCTCCGACGAGAGGGAGTTCATGAAGGAGATTGTTGAAGCATCACCCTCCGAGCATGTGAAGGTATTCCCCGCCCCGGAAATTCTCGCCGACTCATTCGTAACGCTCCTCGGGCAGCACGACGAGCCCTTCGGCAGCGCAAGCATATTTGCCCAGTTCATGGTCATGCAGGCCGCAAGGCGTCATGGCATCCCCGTGCTGCTCGATGGACAGGGAGGGGACGAGCTCTTCTCCGGATATTGGCAGACATATTTCCTTTTCCTGGACTTCCTCAGGAAAAAAATGTCATTATGCAGACTATTCTCTGATCTGGTGTCATCAGTTATGCCTGCAGGCAACATTACACTCATCCCTGAAGCCATCGCCGGAGTTCGGGAGTTCCGTAAAAGGGCAAAAATGCACTTCCAGTTCTCAGTCAATCATTCACTGCTTCCAGAAAGACTCCAGCCACATTATGCCTACGACACCGTAAGGTCGATGTCGCCGCGACAGTACAGACTCCATGAGCTTTTGTCACTCAGGCTTCCCAGACTTTTGAAGTGGGAGGATCGGAACTCAATGGCTTTCTCCGTCGAGTCGAGAGTGCCTTTCCTCGATGTCAAGCTCGTCGAATTCGTCTTGTCTTTGCCGCCGGAGATGAACATGCGCTCAGGATGGACTAAGTTCCTCTTCAGAAAGGCAATGGCGGACACAGTGCCCAGAAAAATCGTATGGAGAAAGGACAAGAAAGGTTTCGAGACACCGCAGGACAAATGGATGAAATCAGGCATATTCCATCAAACCCTCATGGCCTGGGCGGATGACAGAATACATCCGGTGTCGGATTTTATATCAACACCGTTCTGCAACATATCGGAGGCCATCCGGAATTCCCGTTTCGACTCGAACTCCGTCTTCAGGCTCTTCTCCCTCGATAAATGGCTACAGTGCTAGCCCGGTCTTCGTGCGGAAAACGGGGGGGGGCAATATTGGCTCTCGTTATCCGTTGCCGTCGCCGCTGTCGTCCGCCGTCCTCATTCTCCGTGTCAGGGTTTTGCACATGAGACTATACTGGAGCTACTGCTGCATGGAAGGTTTTTTTCTGGGAAGGAGGTGCTTGTCTAGATAGGGGAGCTCGAGTTTGAAATCCTCCGCAGTCTGGTGGATGGCGTTTCTGATGTTCTCGTCGTAGTTGACGGTGAGCAGGCTATAGAGGTGGAAGATATACTGTTGGGCCCAGATTTGCGGCAGGTCTGGCGGCGCGTCGGGAGCCTCCTGCAGACTCCCTCCGAAAACGAGCTCGCGTCTGACACCGGTGCTGTCAGTCCCGGTGATCCGCAGCCCGACGTTGTGGGTTCCGCGCGGGTATCTCCCGAACACTGAAAGAGATATGCCCTTGTGGAGGTTGGGGAGTCTCTTGGGGAAGCAATGATCCGCGAGGTTCTCCGAAATCTGGTAGTCGAGGTCTGCAACCCTTATGTCCGAGACGTTGTTTATGAATCTGGCGAGTATGTTGCTGCTGTGGTCTATGCTTCTGATGGATCTGCTGTCTCCCCTGTTGCGGTAGGCGATCAGATCCATCAGGAACGAGTTCTTGTCGTCCCCGGATGCAAACGTGTAGATGGCTGAGCCGTTGTGGTTCTTGTTGGATATCGAGTTGATCAGCTCAGAGTTGCCGACTATCTCGCCGTAGTTGACATTTCCGTCGGAGAGCAGGAATACCAAGAGCGGCCTGGCGGCCGTGCGGTGTGCCTGCCCGGCATAGGCCTGAAGTGCAGAATAGATGTTGGTTGAGCCGACATGACGGAGTTTGAAGAGGAAATTCTCGGCCTCGGTGATGGCCTTGTCGTTGGGGTGTTGTTCTTCCGGGAACAGCGGTATGTTGTCTGCACGGAAGGCGACTATGTTGAACCTGTCCTTGAGGTGGAGGTTTTTCAACGATCTGCGGATGGCCTCCTTCATCTGGTCGAGTCTGGACTTGCCCATGCTTCCGGAGGCATCGAGGAGAAAGACGACATCCTTTCTGAAGGGCGGCATCGCCTCGGCCTTCTCGTTTGGCAGCATGTCGATCCTGAAGAACCCCGATCCGTCCGGCAAGGAGAGCTTGGATAGTCTGACATCAATCATCAGGTCCATCTGCTGTACAGGCTCCCCGGGGAGCATCCGGGTGTCTGGAGTGACGGGCAGCTCTGTATCGTCGGGTGTTTTTTTTGGCGGCAGGGTGATTCTCATGTCTGGCGGGAGAGCCGGTGGCTGTTGTGCCGAGCGTGATGCCGCAAGTGCGGGAGATGCCGGGAACCCTGCCACGTCGTCGCTACGGGGTAGTTTGGGTATGAGGGTTCTGTCGTGCAGTTTTCTTTCCTCCGGCAACGAGTCTCCATCGACCGTGAGTATCTTCGGGAGTGCCGGCTGTGCTGTTGTCTCAGGGAGGTCTTCAATCCGGGGGAGCTGGGTTTTTGATTCTATGGCCGGCTCGGTACTCGGGATGTCGGGAAGATGTTTTGCGACGGAGTCCGGGACGTTCGGTTGAAGCTCGACTTTTTTGATCTCAAACTTTTTCCCTATCTCCGGGGCGGGGGCATTTCTCTCGGGACGAGGCAGCAGCGGGAGCATCTCAAGAGGCTTGATCCTGTGGCTCGGTTTCCTCTCGGGGACAGTAAATATCGCAGGGCTGATGTCTAGCTGCATGAAAAGGGCCAGGAATATGAAGTGCACGATAGTGGACAACACGACCGATGCCACCGCATAAAACAGGTTTTTCCTTGAAGACCGCTTCATGATGCCCCGAAATATCTGCTGGATTCCTCTCCCGGTTGAACCGGGCTTCTGCTGAAGGCCGCAGCCTTGCATGCAAACTCATCTTCTTAAAAACCTAAAGTTACAGCGAAACAACAGGAAGTCAACCCTCCAGGGGGCAGTATTTTTTGCTTTGAAGGGTGATTTTTCAGATGTGCGGCTTTTTTTTTGTCGTTCGGGCACTAGATTACAAGCTCTTGTTGATTATGACCGCCGTTAGCGTTAGCCGGCAGATTTTTATGTTGGAGGATAAATGGCTTGTTTCAGCGGCCTTGGAAAAAAGTTCTTTTGTCAGAGCCAATTTCAAAACTCCCC
>JAFGFR010000125.1 GCA_016930955.1 Victivallales bacterium
ACGGGGCCGACGAAGGTCTTCATCATCAAATCGAACTCCCTTGGCTCGGTGAGGTTGCCCGAGCCGCATTCGGGGCACTTGCCCGGCGTATCCATCTGGTCGACTCGGTGCCTTGCCTTGCAGTCCCTGCAATCGGTCATCAAGTCCCCGAATTTGTCGAGATGCCCTGAGGCTCTCCACACCTCCGGATGGCAAATGATCGTCGAGTCCAGACCCTCAACATTGTCCCGCGTCTCGACCATGTTGCTCCACCAGACCTGCTCGATGGCCCTCTTCATCGCCACCCCGCAAGGGCCGTAGTCCCAGAAGCCGTTTATCCCGCCGTATATCTCCGAGCTCCTGAAAATGAAGCCCCTCCGCTTGCACAGAGACGCCAGTTTCTCCATGACGTCCGGCGATTTCTGATTTGTCATCTTGAATCCCTGAAAAAAAATAACGAAAAGTCAACACATGGCATGTCGCCATGACAAAAGACCATGGTAACTTACAATGCGCAGAAGAGCTTGCAACGTCACAAATGAAAAATTGGCCGGCTCAGACCTTATGGTCGAAGATCATGCCCTTGACATCTATGCCCTGGATTTTTTTGAGCTTGGAAACCATTTGTTTGATTCTCTTCTCGTCGCCCTCCATCTCGAGGATCAACAATCCGTTGGGCGATTCGCACCTGTCGCTCAGCTCGTGTAGCCCCAGCCGGGTCTTTATCAGACAGCCGAACTCAGTAAGCACCTTCTGCACGTCAATTGCAGACTTCAGGCGCTCCGTCACATGGACCCCGTAGATGTAGTGGTTTTTCTTCTTCATTGCCGACTCCTTTTCCTTTGTTGTTTTTGATTTCCGTTACTTTCCGCAGGCAGAGGTATGGAAAATGAGAACTCCGCCCATCTGCCTTGTTCTGAATGCGCGTCAACCTTGCCTTTGTGAAGCTGTATAATCCTCCTTGTGCTGTAGAGTCCCACCCCAGTGCCTTTCTGCTTCATGAGCTCCTCCGTGCGGATACGGGAGAACCTCTTGAATAGTTTCTCGCGCCCCTCCGGAGGAAAGCCGGGACCTTCGTTCCACACAGAGAACGACAAGCCCTCGCGGGTCTTCTCGGCCTTGATCCTCACCTTGCCGCCCTTGATCCCGTACTTGACGGCGTTCCCGATGAAGTTGATCACCGCAGTCTTCATCAGCGACGGGTCGCAACAAACAGAAAGCAAACCCTTAGGATAATCCCTCTCAAGCCGGATGTCCTTTTCCTCCATCTGAGGCGTAAGTATATCTATGCACGGCTCGACGACATCCTCGATGAAGTTTACATCGTCCTTGGGATCCGCCTTGAGCCCCGGCCCCTCCAGCCTTGCCAAGTCGAGATAGTCCTTCACAAGAGACAGAAGATATTCCGCTTTGACGACCATCTTGGCGATCTTCTCCTTCTGCTTCAAGTCCATATCGCCGAGATAGCCATCGAGAAGAAGATTTGCGTCTGTGACAATTGACGCGACGGGGCTCTTCAGCTCGTGGCTTACAAACCCGAGCATCTCGGAGTATGAGCTGCTTGCCTCGATGAGCTGCTCGATCAGCGCTGCCTTCTCGATGGTCTGGCTCAGCCTTTCCGCAGTGGCCAGAGCAAAAAGCGCATGCCTTCTGGAAAACGAATGACTGGCCCTCGAGCTCATGAAAAGCAGGCCGACAACCCTATGCTCGACCTTCAGAGGCACGGTAAGGTTTGAGCGCACACCCTCCTTCACAAGGATTCTGGACGAGCGGCTCGAGGGATGCTTACGCAGATATGCCGGCAGGTCGTTGATTATCCTGACCTTGTTGCCCTGCAGAAGCTTATCAAGGGAGGTCCCTTGTATGTCCTCAGAGTATCCGCCCTTCAGCAACACCGGCTCGTACTCGGCCCTGGTCCAATGCGCCGTGGCGCGCCGGGAGTCCTCCACGAGAAGAGAAAGCCCCAGCCTGTCGCATTTCGGATTGACCTTCGAAATGCAGTCGAAAAGTGAATTCATCACATCGTCAAGGGACTCGCCAGCCGAAACCTTG
This sequence comes from Victivallales bacterium, assembly GCA_016930955.1. Taxonomy (GTDB): domain Bacteria; phylum Verrucomicrobiota; class Lentisphaeria; order Victivallales; family JAADHT01; genus JAFGFR01. The sequence continues at coordinate 2,032 of JAFGFR010000125.1, forward strand.
CTGTTGACCGTACGCAGAGCCCTGAGCTCCCGGCTGGGAAAATGGCTTTCAGTGACACGTCTCCGCCCTGGAGAGAAATACTCTATCTCGGGGCTGGTGCGGCTTTTCGAGGTATCATTTCCCTTGCGCATGCTGCTTCCGTTTCCCCAGCAAATGTCAAGTGCTTCACCGGCTGGAACTTTTAATCCTTGAACTTCAGGAAGTCGGCGACTATCCTGGATGTCTTCACCGACACTGTGGTCTGTGGATTCTCAGTGTTTTGAGTCTCTCTGAGAGCGACTCCGGAATTGTCGCCCGCGAGCCTGCCGCCGTCCACGGGATTTTCGCCGTTAACCCTCGCCGGCTCACCGACATTCTCCTGCACCGACTGAATCAGCACCGCGTCCGCACCGATGGCCCTCGCCTTATCAAGCAAAGATGCCCTCAACATGTCACCACGGTAAGAATACCATGTGCTCGCAGTAGCAGTGCCCATCACTTCGTACTTCCTTTGTATCCGTGAGATGTCGTAATAAACAATCACCTTCTCAGTCGGCTCGAAAACCGGACCGTCATACTGGACAGTGGCGCAACCTGCGAACTTCGCACACGCCACAAAAGCAAGCAGCAAAAGACAAATTCTAAACCTCATGGCACACTCCATGTAAAATTTTTTAATGAGCATAAAAAATCAAAGTCTGGTATCCTCCGAAACGCTGTCGGGGCATAACATAGCACCAAAATATCATTTTCAAAGCTTCCGAGCCAATTTCAAAACTCCGCGTGGACCGTACCTACGATTTTCTGAAAGCGTTGCTCAATGGAAGCGAAAGGAAGATGTCAGTTTTCTCGTCTATCTCGATGACCGCCTCCTCGACGACAAAGTCCAGGACGTGCCCTCCGGCATTCCTGTCGTCAGTGATGAAGTGAAAATGGAGGCCGGGAACATTTATCCCGCTGGCATACTGCGGACAGAAAAACCCAACCATAACTCCCCTGGCCGTGGAGAACTCATAGACCCTTTGTTCACTGCCCAACACCTGATCCAGCCTCCGGAAAGGTGGACTCTGCACAGGGACGCTCCTCACCTTCAAAGAAGAGAATGTCCCGTGTATCTTGATGGCATAGAACATGTTGGGGGAGTCGAGATAGCGTGACTGCTTTCCCCTCAGATCATCGTAGGTCATGCCTTTCTGCAAATTGAGCTTGATCTCGGGGGAGAAGAATGTGACGACCGCGAAGGGAGTCTTCATGGAATCACCTGCCTGATATGCAATCCCGTTGTCCCTGATCTGGTAGAAGATGCCGTCCACGGCGACCATCTCGCCGTCAAGGTTGTCGAATGTCCCGATGCCGAAATCCCCGAACTTCCTGAGTGTCCCGAAAGTTGTGTAGCCTTCGTAGATGCCTGCTGAGAGAGCGGAGATCGTCGAGTTCTGGACAATCAAATCCGGCCTCTCTGGCGGAAGCAGAGCACAGGATGAAAGCAAAGAGACGACCAGGACAAGGGGGAACAAGCTGATTTTTTTCATTTTTCCTCGGCCTTTTCATTTCCCTTGCTCTCGGCGATCTTGCCGATATCGCAGATGCTGCAGTGCCTGCAGTCGAGGCTCGCCGGGGGGGTATAGGTCTCTCCTTTTGCCGCTGCCTTCCTGATATTCAGCCAGTTCATCCCCGCAAGGAAGAGGCCAAGAATGATAAATGCCCCAGGGGAGGAGCTGGGAAGCATGAACGAGGTAGTCCATGGGGTGATCACCTTGAGCGAGAACAGAGTCCCAGCAGAAATGAATTCCCTCGTGCCGCCCAGCGCCACAAGCGCCAAGGTGAATCCAAGCCCCATGCCCAAGCCGTCGGCAAGAGACTTGACCATGGTGTTTTTCGACGCGAAAGCCTCGGCACGCCCGAGAACGATACAGTTGACAACTATCAGAGGGATGAATATCCCGAGGGCGGTGTTCAACGCCGGAGGAGCATAAGCCTGCATGAAAAGGTCAACAATAGTCACGAAGGTGGCGATCACGACGATGTAGCAGGGAATCCTGATCTTCTTCGGCACTACGTTCCTCACAAGCGAGATCACCGCATTGCAGCCCAGGAGCACGAAAACCGTCGCCATCCCCATGCCCAGCGCGTTCACCGCGTTGGAAGTCACAGCGAGAGTGGGGCACATCCCGAGCAGCAATACAAGAACCGGGTTCTCCCTCCAAAGCCCCTTGACGAATTCTTTCCACAATGCCATCTCAAGTGTCCCTATTTGGTTACATCATCCCGACACGGCCAAATTCAGTCATACAGTTTCCCGAAGAGCAG
>JAFGFR010000126.1 GCA_016930955.1 Victivallales bacterium
CGCCCTCGATACGTTCCCGGGGGACTGGCAATATTACACGCTGACCTTCCCTGTGGCCCGGTATAAGCATCTGTCCCTGGAGGGCATCGTCGAAGAAATGATCTCCTGCGACCGGGACTTCTATTCCATGCCACGCATTCTGCACAGGGTTTGGAGCAGCCTCTGGCACCGCCGAAAACCGCTGATCAACCTGGTGGGTAATTTTTCATACAGGAATAATCTCCGGCTGAACCGTAAGGCATATGCAGACTTCACGTCGTATGTGAAAGCTGGAATTTGAGAGGAGATTGCCGCCATGTCCTTCAAGGAGAACGTAAAGGCCAAAATCAATCTCGACAGGCTTTTACAAAAACTCGTTTCTACAATCAGGGAGCCTCCAGGAAAGTGGTGGTTGGACAAGGTCCTCACACAGGAGCTTCTCGATATGACCGATTTTGAACACAAAAAATTCAGGGATCTCCATCTCTATGTGCGTCCCCTGGAGGGCGAGATTATGGAGGTACTGGTCTTCGATAATGAATTGGCCATCTACCATACTACTGTGGCCGACATAGCCCTTCGCAAAAGCCCGTCCTGGCAGGAAATGTTCAGCATCAGAAATATCAAGAAGATCATGAATCATCACGATGTGCTTGTGAGCAAGGGAAAGGAGTCACTTAAGAGATTGCACGCCAACGCCATGGCGCTGCTGGATCTCACTTATACCGGGGATGATCTTGCGCTGCTGCTGGAGGATGCGCGCCGGGGTCTGGAGAATAAATCCATTGCGCAGATACAGGAATCCTTCGCTCTCTTTTTTAATCTACTGGATTTCCAGCTTGTGTCTCTTGATTTGCTGCATCAGGACTTACAGGTATTTGCCCGGCCGAAAAGCAACGCTGGCGATGTTCCCACCTTTGATCCTCTGATTCTTTTCGACGAACAAAACCTGGCGTTAAGCCTGAAGAAAGGCGCTTTTTCACCTCAGAATGATTTAGACCTCGCGTGGGTCATGCAATATGCCCGAGGCGAGGAAAGAACCGATCTTCAAGGCATAGCTGTTTTCGAATTTTTGTCTGAACTGGTGCTCGAAAAAGCGTAAGCGTAAAGAGGGGAAAATCGAGGAACAACAGATAAATAGCTGATGACCTGAAATGCCAAGACTCCAATGCCAAAGAGGTATCAACTCAACCACCACATCGACGTCCTGCAAATGCACGAAGACAAAGGCGGGGCGAGTGTGACCGTTGACGGAGTCGAGCGACACGACAATGCGATTCCTTTTATTGACGACCACAAGGAACACTCGGTCGAGGTGAGGATACCCGGCTCGCGCACAGCCCTCCTATAACGAACAATTAGCTGCTAGCACGCCAGGGTTACGGTGCAAGATACGGCCAAGACGAAGTTGGAGGAGTTGAAAAGGAGGACAGAAGGATGAGCCACATACAAGTACAAGTGATGTTTAATCCCGCAACAATAGCCCTGATCGGCGCAACGGAGAAGATAGGCACCGTGGGACGAACAATTCTTGAGAACTTGCTCCGGTCAAAGGAGAGGAAGATATTTCCGGTAAACCCCCTCAGACAGATGGTATTGGATGTGAAGAGCTATCCCAGTATCGCAAGCGTCCCTGAGCATGTGAATCTGGCAGTTGTTGCAACTCCTGCCCGGTCAGTGCCTGTTGTGGCTGAGGAATGCGGCCAGGCGGGCGTAGAGGGGTTAGTCATAATCTCCGCCGGGTTCAAGGAGATTGGTGAAGAAGGCATACAGTTAGAGAGCGAAATCGAACGGATCAGGAAAAAATATGGGATGCGTATTCTGGGACCAAACTGCCTCGGTTTTGTTCGACCCACCCTGGGTTTAAATGCGACCTTTCTCCAGGGTGAGCCTCCCCCTGGCAATATCGCGTTCATCTCTCAGAGCGGTGCCCTTGGCAGCGCGATAGTCGATTGGGCGGTCAGCGCAGGGATAGGATTTAGCATGTTTGCATCACTCGGCTCCATGATCGATGTCGACTTTGGCGACATGATCGATTTTCTAGGAGATGACGAGGCCACCAGAAGCATTCTGATCTATATGGAGGGTGTGGGCAACGCGAGAAGATTCATGAGTGCGGCTCGAGCGTTCGCCCGCCGAAAACCTATCATCATTTTGAAGCCAGGGCGATTCGCAGAGAGTGCAAGGGCGGCCCATTCCCACACCGGCGCCATGGCAGGTGATGATGCGGTATATGAAGCAGCCTTCAGGAGGGCCGGCGTCGTAAGGGTGGGGGAAATCGCGGAACTATTCGATGCTGCCCAGGTTCTTGATTCGAAGAGGTTCCCGGCCGGTCCGAGGCTCGCCATAGTAACGTCTGCCGGCGGACCCGGCGTGATGGCCGCCGACGCCCTTATTCACCTGGGTGGGGAACTGGCAAAACTCTCTGAGGAGAGCATGAAGCAACTCAACGCATTTTTGCCATCGTACTGGAGCAAGGCTAATCCTGTAGACATTCTTGGAGGCGCAACTGTCGAACGGTTCACGAAAGCCCTCACCATATGCCTCGGTGACCCGATGGTGGACGGAGTGCTCGTCATTTACGTTCCCATGGACTCTGCCCCTTCAACCCAGGTTGCGCAGGCGGTGGTCGATATTGTAAAAAATACCCGGAAACCCGTCATCGCAACGTGGATGGGGGCAGAAGACGTCGAAGAAGGAAGGCACATTTTTGTTGAGAACAACATCCCGGCCTACGAAACCCCTGAGGAGGCGGTCAGGACTTATGTGAATATGTGCAGGTATAAGAGCCATCTCGACCAGCTCTATGAGACCCCTGACGAGCTGCCGGCGCACAAAGCGCCCTCGAAAGATCACCTGAAAGAGATTCTCAAGATAGCCCTCAAGGAAGGACGAACGCTTCTCAACGAGGGAGAGTCCAAGGATTTTCTCATGACCTACCGTATCCCTGTTACGATGGTTCAGGTCGCTCAAGATTCGGAAGCGGCGGTAAGCATCGCAGAAAAGGTCGGCTACCCGGTCGTTATCAAGGTCGTCTCGCCTGACATCTCCCACAAAAGCGATGTGGGTGGCGTCATCATGGGAATCGATTCAAGTGCAGCCTTAAACGAAGCCTATAAGAGGTTGATGCAAAGGGTGAAGAAACGCGCCCCGGAAGCGGACATAATGGGTGTAGCTGTAGAAAAGATGGTCACGGATGTTGATTATGAGCTCATTCTCGGGGCCAAGAAGGATAGGGATTTCGGTTCGGTCATCCTCTTTGGGATGGGGGGGACTATGGCGGAGTTCATCAAAGATTTTTCGATTGGGCTTCCGCCGCTCAATCAGACCCTGGCGAAGATGTTGATGCAGGACACCAAGGTATACAAAATGCTCCAGGGCTTTCGGGGCAAACCGGCAGCAGATTTTGAAGGGCTCGAGGAAATCCTTGTCAATTTTTCCAATCTGATCATCGACTTTCCCGAGATAGCTGAAATCGACATAAATCCTCTTGCCATAGCCAACGGCAAAGCCTCCGCCCTTGACGCACGAATCATTATTGACAAGAATTATGACGCTACTGGCCGATCGCCATATCCTCACTTGATTATTACTCCCTATCCAACCAAGTACACCACACCCTGGCAACTGTCGGACGGGACCGAAATACTTCTGAGGGCCATACGCCCTGAAGACGAGCCCGCAGAGCACGAGATGCTCTCGACCTTGTCTAAAAAGTCATTGAGGACCAGGTTCTTCTCCACGATCAAGGACATATCCCATGAATGGCTTATCCTCTTCTGTAATATCGATTACGACCGGCACATGGCAATCGTTGCGGAGATGGAGGAACATGGAAAGAAAAGCATGATAGGGGTTGCAAGACTGATTATGAACCAGGACCTGACATCCGCCGAACTGGCCGTTCTCGTGCAGGATAAGTTCCAGGGGAAACGCCTTGGGACTAAATTCGTAGATATGCTCATTGAGATAGCCAGGGATAGAGGTCTTGAACATGTCCGGGCAGATGTTCTTACCGAAAATGTGAGCATGCTCAAGGTCTTCAGGCGGTTGGGGTTTACGACGCAGTGGGCTTCTGGCGACACGAGTGAAGCCGTGTTGAAGCTGAAATAATAGGGCACATCAAAAATATAAAACAAGGTTTCTTTTTTCATAAAATACAACATTCACCATATTTAAGGATTATTTTGAGAAGAATAAAAGATAACATAGTTCTAAAGTAAAGAAGGGTTAATTTTATCACATTAGATTCTAAATAAGATTGATTTTCTTAGTCTTGTAAACGAAAACACTCGAACTGCCCGTCCGTATTGGTTGGAATCGATTTTGTGGAAAAGAACCTGAGCGATCCTTTTCCCTTGATGAAGAGACGGTGGATCTTGGTGGCATCACAGTTTTCAAAGCCCCGGAGCTTCCTGGCCAGAAGGCTGTAGAGAGTGTCGGCGATCATGGTCATGACGACATCACCCCAAAAAGTTGTGTTCCTGTTTGACGTGGACAACACCGGTCTGCAGCGGATGGCTTGATCGTTTGGCTCGAAGAGCGAATTGGTTTCGCCTCCCTCAAGGCAGAGGGACACCGGGTGGTCCACGGCATGAAACACACCGAGCCCGAGCGTATCACACAGGAATTACTCGATGAACTGTATGGCATCACGCCATACGACCCGGATCATCTGCCACGCGAGATTGAACTGATCGAGGCGTTTCGCCAGCGTCATCCGAAACTGTCTTAGGTGGCCTGCTTTGACACGGCATTTCATAGGACCATGCCGCGCGTAGCCCAGATCTTGCCAATCCCGCGCCGCTTCGAAGCAATGGGGTTACAAAAGTTCTATTATAAAAGTATGGAAGGGGCTTTGAAGGATTAGCAGGTTTGCTGTCGCTCCGTTTGATTCGAAAAAGAATGGTTGATTGAAAAAGCGGGAGATCCATTGTGGGGATAACAACACCAAAAACAA
>JAFGFR010000006.1 GCA_016930955.1 Victivallales bacterium
CGGAAGAACCGCTGAACACATTGCTCAAGACAGGGGATGAGGTTGTTCTGGACCTGGACAGCATGATGCTCAATCTGCCGTCAGGTGTTGCCGTGGCCAGGCTGAAGGACATCGGCGCGGTTAGGGACGTTATAGATGCCGGCGGCATCTTCGAGTATGCCAGAAAGTCAGGCATGATATAATGTCAAGGGAAACTTGCGAGATCTGATTATGGATGACTTCGACAGGACGCAGGAGTTTGATGTGGACGACATGGTTAAGACCATCCCGGTGATTTGCTCGTGGTGCAACAAAATCTATCACATCAAGCAATGGACGGTTGACAGCGGCAAGCAGACCGGGGTGTCTCACGGGATGTGCAGCGAATGCCAGAAAAAGCAGGAGGAGAAGCTCAACGAGATGTTGTGCAAAGAGAAGAAGGAGGGCATGGATGAACAAGGACAATAGTAGCCCTAGGGGAGCACGGGCGAAGACTGAGGTCGTGGATGTCAAAGGCATGCTCAAGACCATTCCCATAGCTTGTTCGTGGTGCAACAAGATATATCATCTGAAGCACTGGCAGATCGAGGAGGGTCGCAAATCCGGCATATCCCACGGGATGTGCCCTGATTGTGTGAAGAAGCAGGAGGAGGAGCTTGAGAAGCTTGACAAGCTGGGCAAGAAGGTCTGAGCCGTCGGCCCCGCCGGAGGCTTTTTTCAATCTATAACGTTGAGAATAAGGAAGAGTCATGATAAGGAAACTTGCGATATTTGTTGTGTTTTTCGTTGCCGCGACGGGGTTTCTTCTTGGTGGGAATGCTGTCTGGTGGGAGGGTGAGAGTGCCAAGAGCAACGACTTTGTCAAGTCTGCATGGCTCGACGAGGAAATCCGCAAGACCCGCCTTTCCGGAATGGACTGGCTGACTTGTTTCGTCGAGGCTGACGCTGAAGGGAAGAAGGAGTTTTACTCGGCGGAGTATGAGGTAGTGATCCCGGCGGACTCCGAGTACACCTTTTGGGTGCGTGAGTTCTACAGGGCGATGGCATCGCCATGGGAGTTTCGTTTTGATGACGGCGAGTGGATCAAAGTTGGTCCGGAACACAAGCATTTCGAGGGTTCAATAGACGACCTTGGAAGGGCGAGGAGCGTTGTTTGGTGTGAGTACGGGAAATTCAAGTTTACCGAGGGTCGGCACAATCTGCAGATTCGTGTCCGCGAGAAGGATGCGGGAGGATTCCAGGCTGGGTTTGACGCATTTCTCCTCACTGACGTCACGTTTGTCCCGGATGGATGGAAAAAACCTCAGGTGCTGGCGCAATACGGATACATAGGGACTTACCTCTGGCTCGAGGGCGAGGATGCCGAGGCGAATTTCGTGAACAAGGACCGCTTCCCTGTCGAGAGCGAGAGTTTGTCCAAGGGGAAATGGCTTGTATGCTCTGCTGGCCCGAGTGGTGCCCCGTCGGGTGGATATGTGGCAAAATGGAGTTTCGTCAGCCCTCTGGCCGCCTCATACAACATGTGGATAAGGGAGTCTTTGAAGAGGGATCAGAGCCCGGTTCTCTACAGGATAAACGATGGCCAGTGGAAGAGGGCAGATGCCTCGATGGCTTCCGTCGACCATGTCGAGATAGCAGACGGTGCCGTCGCATGCTGGGTAAACTACAAGATGAACTTTGTTCAGGAGGGGGAGAACACGCTTGAGATAAAGGTTGACGGCGAGAACAGAGACGGGGAGATTAGGTATGCGGTGGATGCGATAGTTTTCACCATTGACTCCTTTGTGCCGCAGGGCAAGCTTCGTCCCGACTCGGTGGTGGAGGCCCCTGACGGGTGGTTTGTATTTCGCCCCGGGATCGAGAGTGCCGAGGGTGATGCGGTATCGGTCTTCGACCTGAGGAAGTTCAATCCAGCACGTTCTGACGCGCACGGGTTCTGCAGTGTCGATGCCCAGGGGCTGGTTTTCGAGGATGGCACCAGACCGCGTTTCTGGGGGGTCAACTTGTACAACGGGCTTGATATGGACAACGAGTCCATGGTGGCTTTTGTGAGGCGCATGGCCAGATACGGGGTCAACCTTATCAGGGTCAGCGGCAGCTTGGGGCCTTCGGACAAGAAGTCTTTCGGCCCTCTGGACGACAACTTGATAGACAGGCTGTGCTATCTCGTGGCGGCATGCCGGCATAGCGGGATCTACGTGGCTCTGGCTCTCTACGACCCTGCCGACTATCTGATTGGCCATGATGAGGGCTATGAGGGCTATACCCTCAACGGGGCCAATCATCCCTACGGGTTGCTGTATGTAGACCAGAAATATCGCGATGCCTACAAGCAATGGTCGAGATTCCTGGGCAAAACCAATCCTTACACGAAGATGAGGCTTTTCAGCGACCCCACGATAGTATGGTTTGAGGTTCAGTCCGGGAAGGGAGTTCTGGACGATGAGCTTCAGCTTATGCCACAGAAGCAGAAGGACAGGCTCGAGCAGGTTTACAACGACTGGCTTGTCAGGCGGCACGGTGATTTGGGCAATGCGTTGAAGTCGTGGTCCACGCCGCGGAAATACCATCCTGTGGTCGAGGAGGACGGCAAGAGCGGGGCCAGACGTTTCCGTCTGCTTCACTTTGACTCCTATCGCCATCAGGTGATCACCAGTTCTGAGCACGATCACCTTAACAAGCGCAAGGGCGACCAGCTCCGGTTCATAATGGAAATAAGCAGCAGTGTTCATCGCGAGCTGATCGGCTACATCAGGGACACATGCAGGTTCAGGGGTGTCATTTCAGTCGGCAACGGTTTCACGTCGTCGCCATTTGTCCTCGGCGCCATGGATGCGTTGCTGAAATCTTCCGGGGATTTCTTTGCATACCGTGAGATGGTTCTGCCGTTCAGGCCTGAAAATGTCAACGATATAGTGACACAAGGCACGCTTCTCAGGGGTCGTTCAGTCTTGACCAACCCCTTGGCATCGCCCTTCATTTATCCTTCATACGCAGGCAAGCCGACCGTGCTGTCCGAGGTGTGCTGGCCCTTCCCTAACGAGTATCGCGGAGAGTCGGTGCCTTTTATGGCCGCATACGCCTCGCTGTTGGGGCACAATCCATTGATCTGGCAAAAATGCGAATCGCTGACATGGGTCAGCCGGTTGAGCACGTACAATATACAGACTCCCGGGACTGCAGGGCAGTTCCCGGGATATGCGCTGATGTTCAGGAGAGGGGATGTCCGAGCTGCGGGCAACGTCGCCTTACAGCAGTTCAGCATCGAGGATATCCTGCAGATCAAGGGCATCGATTTGTATCACAGCAGGGCAAGAGGAGAGAGGCTTGGCAGGCTTGATGTCCCTAAGGGGCAGTTAGACCCGCTGTCTTTCTTCGTCGGAAAGGTGGAGTGCAAGATTGTCGAGAAAGGCAGAAGTTTTGTCGTGGAGAATATCAAGCTGGAAGACTTCATTAATTCTCGCAGGAGGACAATATCCAGCAGCACCCGGGAGCTGAATCTAAACTACAACCGTGGCGTGATGACCATAAACACCCCCAAGGCACAGGCTTTGATCGGCTCCACTGATGCCGGGCACTTTGAGAAGCTCGCAGATGTCACGATTTCCAAGAGGAACAGCTTCGGGAATGTCCTTGTCATATCGCTTGACGACAGGCCCCTCTCACAGTCGGGGCATGTTTTGGTGCAGTCTTTCGCCCGGGAGCTCAACAACGGCTGGCAGGAGGAGAGTGTGTTGAAGGAGGACTACAAGCGTCTTGTCAGCGTTGGCGACGCCCCGATTATCCTCGAGGAGATAAGCGGCAACGTCACCTTCCATGGGATCGACAGTTCTGGCTGGGAGGCCTGGCAGCTTGACTCTGCGGGGGTACGGATCGCCCCTCTGGATCTGACAGGCTCGAAAACCCTCTCGATAGACCTTCCCCGCAACGCGATTTTCACCGAGCTGAAGAAGAAGTAGGGCAGACGAGATGTGCGGAATCGTGGGATATACCGGGGGCAAGGCTGCGGTTGGGATCCTGTTGGAGGGGCTCAGGCGTCTGGAATACAGGGGATACGACTCTTCAGGTCTTTGCGTCCTCGACGGAGGGGAGATAAAGACAGTCAAGGCTGTCGGCAAGGTAAAGAGCCTTGAGAAGGAACTTGCCGCATTGATCGAGGAAGACCCCGTCTTCAACAATTCCTGCACTGGGATTGCTCATACCCGTTGGGCCACGCACGGCCCTCCTTCGAGGGAGAATGCACATCCGCATCTGGACGGCGACAGCGAGTTTGCAATCGTCCACAACGGTATATTCGAGAATTTCCTCCCGGTCAGACAGCATCTCGAGGAGAAGGGGCACGTCTTCATCTCGGAGACCGACACGGAGGTAATTGTACACCTTATAGCTGAGTGCTACGACGGGGATTTCATGCAGGCGGTCGCCGCGGCCCTCAAGCGGGTCCAGGGAACATTCGGGATAGCCGTGATGCACAAGGGTAGCCCGGGAAAGATGGTCGTCGCACGGCGTGGCAGCCCGTTGGTCGTAGGGGTTGGCGACGGGGAGATGTTCGTCGCAAGCGATGTCTCCGCGCTGGTGTCCTACACAAACAAGGTGATCTATCTTGTTGACAACGATCTGGCGATGGTGACCTCTGACGGCGTGGAGATCAGAAGCATAGACAATGTCCCGGTGTCTCGCGAGACTGCAAAGATAGACTGGGACATCAAAGCCGCAGAGAAGGGCGGATTCGAGCACTTCATGCTCAAGGAGATATTCGAGCAGCCGGAATCTCTTGCCAACGCCATCCGCGGGAGAATGGACGAGAACCTTGGCACGGGCGTACTCTCTGGGCTGAGGTTCTCACCGAGGGAGATGGTCGAGATTTCAAGGGTTATAGTTGCTGCCTGCGGCACAAGTCTGCATGCCGGGATGGTCGGGGAGTATTTCTTCGAGGATCTGGCAAATATCCCCGCTTCGGTCGAGCAGGCAGCCGAATTCCGCTACCGGAACCCCATCATC
>JAFGFR010000127.1 GCA_016930955.1 Victivallales bacterium
ATCCGAGTATGTCTGTTAGGAGCAGTGTCTCACCTGCCTCCTCGACCAGGCCGCATGATATCCCGGCCACCGGGGCCGTGATCTTGATGCCGGCGTCCATCAGCGCGAGGGTCGCTCCGCAGACGCTGGCCATCGAGGTCGAGCCGTTGGACGAGAGCACTTCAGAGACGCATCTGATGGCGTATGGCAGGTCTTTTGGGACGACTTTCGAGAGCGAGCGTTCGGCCAGGTTGCCGTGGCCGATCTCGCGTCTTCCCGGGCCCATGATCCTGCCGGCCTCGCCGACGCTGAAGTTGGGGAAGTTGTAGTGCAGATAGAACTTCTTCTCGACATCCCCGACGATGGTGTCGGCGAGTATTGCATCGCGCCCCGTGCCCATAGTCGCGAGGACCAGAGCCTGGGTCTCGCCCCTGGAGAACAGCCCGCTGCCGTGAGCCCTGGGCATAATGCCGACCTCGGCACTGAGGTTCCTCAGGTCCTCGATCCCTCTGCCGTCAGAGCGCTGCCTCTTGTGGAGAATGGCATCGCGGACAGTTTTTTTCTCGATTTCCTCGAGTGCGAATTTGATATCGCGCTCCGTGCTTTCGGCGCCGGGGTATTTCGGGAGGATCACTTCTTTAAGCTCTGCAAGTATCGAGTTGATCTCCTTCACACGCTGGTTTTTGTCGTGGATCATGCATGCTGTCTGGATCTTTTCGGAGGACAGCGCTGCGACCTCGTCCTCGATCTCCCTCGGGACGCAGAATGTTTTCGGCACGGTTTTCTCCTTGCCGGCCTTGGCAACCAGCTCGTTTATGACAACAACCTGCCGCTTGACGACTGAGTTTGCGAATTCCAGGGCATCGCGCAGCTCCTCCTCGGTGCACTCATCGGCGTCTCCCTCGATCATGATGACCTTGTCTGGAAGCCCGGCATAAATCAGCTCGACAGAGCTTTTCAGCATCTGCGACCTTTCAGGGTTGGCGACGAAATTGCCGTCAATTTTCCCGACCCTGAGCATCCCGAGAGGCCCCGAGAACGGCAGAGTTGAGATTGACAGCGCCGCCGAAGCCCCGAGCATGGATAGGACATCGGGGTTGTTCTCGTTGTCTGCGCTGAGCACGATAGCCTGGATTTGCACTTCCTCGAAATATCCTTTCGGGAACAGGGGGCGTATGGGTCGGTCGGTCATCCTCGCGACAAGTATCTCGTTGTCCGTAGGGCGCCCCTCTCTTTTGATGTAGCCCCCTGGAATCCTGCCCGATGCGCTGAATTTCTCGCGGTAGTCAACCTGCAACGGGAAAAAATCCGGCGTGCCCCAGGGAGACCCGGAGCATGCTGTCACCAGCACGATGGTGTCTCCCATGCGCACTGTGCAGGCCCCGTCGGCCAATCCGGCAATTTTGCCCGTGGATATCTCGATCCTTCTGCCGTCATTCTGCTCAAACACCACTGTGTGTTCCATAAAATCAATACCTTATTTTCATTGTTAAAAACACTTGATCTGCCTTCCGCCATGTCCCGGTGTGACGGGAAGTGGGATACAGACCCGAAGTGTAAGCCTGGGCAACAGAGCATGAAGTCTCTGCGGAATCGCGGTATCAAAACCCGGATATGCCGGAGTGATCTTGCGACCAACCTCACGACCCGCCGGAGTCTGATAGCGGCCGAATTCCACAGAAATTCAAACCGTAGACTCAGTCGTCCTCTTGAACCGGCCATTCGTCTGCGGGTTTTCACCGCGGAGATGATTGAACGGCCAACTAGCGTGCGACGCGAAGCTTCAAACGTTCCACAACGTCGTTGTGGGCCGCAAAATCCTCTTTCCTGAGGTATGCGAGCAGCCTGCGTCTTCTGTTCACCATGGCGATAAGCCCGCGCCTCGAGCTGTTGTCCTTTTTGTTTGAGCCCAGGTGCTTGGTGATTTCCTTGATCCTATGCGTCAGAAGTGCGATCTGCACCTCCGGCGACCCCGTGTCATTTGCCTGTCGGGCAAAATCCCCTACAATTTTCTCCTTCGCCTTTTTTTCCATAACTATTTGTTCGCCTGAATGAATGATGACTATACCGAGTTAAAGTCCAACAACAAAAACCACGGCACCCCATTTTAGAAGGGCACCAATACACCCTTCCGAGCAACGCCAAAATGCCGGGGGTGTTCAATCTAAACCCTGTCGCAGCTATTGCAAACCGGCTTTTGCATGAAAATTCGAAAAAAAACTGAAAATTGTTTGCCGGCGGCATGAAATGTCCTTGAAAGCATCTCGCCACAAGCTATATTACACACCATTATGTCGAATGTAATTGAAATCAACGAGCTGACGAAGTACTACGGGAGTCTGTTCTGGAAGAAGAAGACACCCGCGCTCGACAGACTGACTCTTCTGGTTCCCGGAGGCACTGTCTTTGGTTTTTTGGGGCCGAACGGTGCGGGCAAGACGACCACGATCAAGCTTTTGATGGATTTGATAAGGCCGTCGTCGGGACAAGCGAGGATACTGGGCGAGCCGCCAGACAGCTTGGATGTCAAGAGGCAGATTGGGTTCCTCCCGGATGCCCCGGCATTCAGCTCATACCTATCCGCGAGAGAATTCCTCGTCATATGCGCGAAGCTGCTTAGGATTCCCTCTGCTACCCGAAGGAAAAGGATTGACGAAGTTCTCGATATTGTCAAGATGACCAATCATGCGGGTTCGCGCTTGGGGGGGTTTTCCCGTGGCATGTTGCAGCGCATCGGGATTGCGCAGGCCATTCTCAACGAGCCCAAGCTGCTGATTCTTGACGAGCCTCTCGTCGGCCTTGACCCCCACGGCAGGCAGGAGCTGAAGGATATCATCATCTCGCAGAAGAAGATCGGCACCGACGTGTTCTTCTCGAGCCACATACTCTCCGACGTCGAGAAGATGTGCGACAGCATCGGGATTTTGAACAATGGGAAGCTCCTCTGCGCCGGCAGGATAGACCAGCTTCTTTCCGCCACCGGGGTAAGGCTTCATGTCAACCCTGGTTGTGACAACATCGCCCAGGATTTTCTGCCTATGGCGACCGGGAGTATCAAGTTATCCGATGGTGGTTGGGAGCTGGTTTTCACCACGACTCTCGATCTTACATCCAAGCTGGACAAACTCAGGGCTGAGCGTCCGGGGGATATATCCGTCAGCTCCTCAAGAGAAAATTTGGAGGATTTTTTCTTCAGGAAGATTGAAAGTGATAGATTTGTGGAGTAGAATGTGCTCTTTGGGGTCGTTTGGCCGACCCGTTACTATATATTGTAATGAGCAATCAAAAAAGGAAACGAGGAGGAGACGATGAATGAGGTAATGGCAATTGCGGGGGGGACTTGGAGCAGGATATTGCGCATGCGCGCGATCTACTTCCTGATCCTGTGCGTCCTGATTCTTATCGGGAGCGCCTACAGGTATGACGTGCTGTCGCTGGGTCTGCACAGGATTCTGATGATTGACGTATCCTTGTTGCTTAACACCATAGCGGCTATTCTGGTGGCGGTGTCCATAACCTTTGAGATCCCCAAGGAGCTCAGGGAGGGTGTCGCCTCGACGTTGCTGTCCAAGCCTCTGGGTCGTACGCATTATCTTGTCGGCAAGCTTGTCGGGATATCCGTTGCCGGGCTGGTGATAACCGGGCTGATAATGATCGGCTTCTGTCTGGTTTTCGGGTCTTTTTTCGACCGTGTCGGGATCACGATGGTACAAGGGCATCTTCTGGTGATGGGAAGCGTGATCCCCATGTGTGCCATAGGTGTGTTTTTCTCGGTGTTTATCCCGGAGTCCCTCTCGGCGATAGTCACCGCGATCTGCATATGGTTCGCGCATTCGGTGATCGCGTTGTCGAACGTCCCGGTGGTCTATGCGGGGATATTGCCGGACCTCAATCTTTTCAACCTCAAGGCCGAGGCCGCCTACGAGCTGGGGGGGATTGAATGGAGCTACATACTGGTCGCCATCCTGTGGGGCGTGGCGTATTCCGTGTTTGCCACCTCGCTGGCAAGCCTGATTTTCAGCTACAAGGATCTCAAGTAAGGGAGGATATTTAAAGATGAACAAAAGATTAGTGGTCCATGTGTTGGTGATGGTGGTCTCTGTTGGGGTTTCCTACTGGCTGGGTTCGGGTCTGCTTGAAACCCAGACCGGTATAGCGAAGAGCCGGTCGGAGCTCTCGAAGGCTCCAATGGGCGGGTTCAACAAGTTCGCTTCCGATGTCCAGTGGATGCTGTTCATCAACTACTGCGGCTCGATAAACTCTGTGAACGAAGAGAATGTTGACGAGGTGTATAGCCGACTCGACACGATCCTTCGCAACGACCCGGATTTTGAGAAGGCATACAACATAGGCGCGATGATGCTGGCTGTCCAGGCTCCTGTCAGGGCGGCAGAGATACTGCAGCGTGGAGCCAACAACCCCAATCTGTCGTCAAGTTGGCAGATACCCTTTTTGGCTGGCTACGTGCTTGCACACAACGTGAAGGAAAGCGACGACCCTCAGCACCTCAAGAAGGCCGAGGAGATGTTCCGTCTTGCCGTCAGGAGGAGCTCCCCTCCCGAACGCCATGTGGTATCCTCTCTTTTGAGGACCAAGGCGAAACGTATTGAGAAGAGAGGTGATGCCTTCGGGGTGAAGATCGCCAACGACAAGCATGCCTATCTGTGTGCATGGTACGACGAGTGGCGCAGTTCTCGTGCGACGGACGAGCTTGGCGGCGGTGGGGGGCCGGGCACGCAGATTATAGGTGACGTGGACGCAAGGGTGCTCGCGGCGGCGCAGGATGCCAAGAACTCGGCTCCCGACAACAAGGATGTGCTGAAGACCGTTGATACAGTGATCAGCAAGGTCCTGGCAAACCAGCATCTCTGCCCGAGCTGTCTCAGCAGGTACAATCCTGGAGAGAAATTCTGTTCTCATTGCGGCAGTGAGGTTGCGATTTACGGTACGTGCAAAAAGTGTGGGGCCGTCTTGAAGGGGCGCTTCTGCACCGACTGCGGCCATGACTCGAAAAACGAGTAAGATGTTGGAGGGTTGAGTTGTCCTGCGGACTTTGCCTTAGTGATTCTAAAGCCGTGTCGCTAGTTCTAGTCACGGCTTTTTTTTTCTATTTTACCTCGGAAATGCTCCTGAGGCAGTACGCGCTTGCGGGAATGGGCTCTAAGGACCTGAACGTCAACAAGATCATCACACGTCTTCCCGAGGGCATCCGCGAGAAGGTGATGGCCAGGATAACGAAAGGCAGGCTTCTGGATCAGCTTGCGGCGGCGAAGACTGACGGGGAGTACATATCCACCAGGATTGCGCTGGCAAGCATGGAGACGGAAGACGTGCTGGAGAAGACCTACCTCGAGATCTCGGAGAGGTTTCCCAACAATCCGGAGTCCATGAGTTCATTCCTGTTCTTTTTCAGGGGCGGTCCCCGGATGAGGCAGGTGTCTGTCGCGGATTACCATTTGTTTATCGGGCGCTTGCCTGAAGCCGACCGGTATTTTGCATGGGAGGCAGGTTTGAGTAAGATCAAGGGGACAGGCGGAGACAATCTTGATAGGATAGAGTTCCTTCGTCCTTTGCTTGAAATCGAGCCGAAATACAAGGATTATCTGAGGCTTTATGTGGAGCTGACCGAGGCGGCGTTCCAGGAGGGGGCGACAGCTATAGAGAACCGCTCCAGAGAGCTTGAGGAGGCTTGTGAGAAACTACCTACGCTCATGCAGGTCATGGAGCGGTCCGACAAGGAAAAGAGCGGGAAGCAGAATAAGGGATCCAAATAATGGAAAAGGTGCTGGCAGTTTCTGAGATCACACTCAAGAGAGTCAAGGAACCCGCATTCAACGTCCTTTTTATCATAGCCGCTGTATTTGGCTACTGCGTCTCGGAGATGGAGGCGCTGTCGATCCATGGAGAGGATGCGACTATAGGTGTCATACTGGCCTCGGACTCGGGCACTCCGCTGCTCACCGGCTTCGTGATGATCATCCTCATGACGATGCTTATAGCGGTTTTTTCCGGGGCCACTGATATCCCCAGGGATGTGGAGTCGAGAATGGTCATGTTCATTCTCTCGAAGCCGATCAGCAGGGGTGAGTATGTGTTGGGCAAGTACATCGGGGTTGTGTCGACATGCCTTTTGTTCTTCATCCTTGCCTGCATCAGCACTGTTTTGGCGCACCTGATCAAGGCAGGGGAGTTGTATTCACTTACGGTGCTTGTCAGGCAATCTTATCTGCTTATCGCCATCTTGCCCTTTGTCGCGATGACGATGATGATATCCACTTTCCTTTCAGATATAAGCGCGATGATAGTCGCCGCGGTGTACATCATGTTCGCGCTCTCGATGAGTGCAATGTCAATATTCGTGGACATGCTCCCCAAGAGCCTTGGTGTTGCATCCTACGTGCATGTCATAGCCTACTTTTTCCCGAATTACTTCTACTTTTTCAACTCCTTCAAGATTTTCGGGGTGGTGGTGCTGTCGCTTTTGGTTTATGCGCTGTCCCTTACGGTGATATTTCTGGCGATAGGCACATTGAAGTTCAACCGGCGCGACCTGATCGAGTAGCGGCGGTTCTTGTGGCTCATCTGCATTGCCGGGACAAATGTGGACGGAGCTGTTTCTTGTCGGGATTATTTTTCTGAGGCTGCGGCGTTCTTCGATGCCGCCTCGCGGTCCTTCTTCATCTCGGCGACGGTCTTTGTCTTTAGCCTTGCTGAACCCTTGTAGCCCTTGCGTGTCTTTATCCTCTTCTTGGACTTTAACCTTGATTTGGCCTCTTTGATGGCAACTTTGTATTGTGGCAGCCATTTCTCTTGGGCCACGAGCATCTCGTCGGTCATCTGCCATATCTCCGGAGGGTTGCATACCGCCCCGGTGAGGGGATCAAGCATCATGGCCTGCCTGAGAAGCATGTCGTCGCCATGCACGGCGGCCTCGACGGCAAGACGCTGCACCGAGATGCTGTTGTTGCACACTGCGGCACAGCCCATGGGCAGCTCGCCGACGATAGGTATGTTTATGCCGTTGCGGTCAACGTATCCCGGCACCTCGACTATGGCGTCATCCGGCAGATTTATGATGCAGCCGCGGTTAGGCACGTTGAAGTGACCGCGATAGACTCTGCCTGTCTCGAGTGACTCGATAATGTATGACCCGTGCTCATGGCTGCGCTTCCAAGAGTCGAAATCTCGAACAGGCTCCTTCATCCAGTTCGGGAAATCCGTCTCGAACCAATTCCTGCCCTCTGTGCAGACCCGCAGATATCCTCCTGTCTCGCCGTCTATCCAGGAATTCATGTCTATCCAGCGTGCGATTTCCTCGGGCCGTTTGCGGTACCAGGCGACATACTCGCTGAGATGACCGTTGGACTCGGTGCTGTAGTACCCGAACCTCCTCAGCATGTCTATGCGGACTTTCTCGGTCCTCTTGTATGTCGGGTGCTGCCCGAAACCATCGAGAAGCCTTGGACACCAATCCTCACCGTCGAACAACGCCCTTGTATACCATGTCTGATGGTTGATCCCGGCGCAGATTATGTCCACGTCCCCAACTCCGACTTCCCTGTAGCCCTTTGTTCCTTTTTTCGCCTTCCTCGCCTTGTTGTAGAGCAGCTCGATCACCGAGGCTATCTGTGCATGCCCACCCATCACCCCGTGGCAGAGCCCGATTGTCTTCACTCCGCCATATTTATTGGCCGCCCATGTAAGCATGGCGTTGGGGTTGCCGTAGCTGAGCATGATTGCATCCGGCGCCGACACATCCTTGATGTCCCTGCAGAAGTCGAGTACTGCGGCTATCCCCCTCTGTCCGTACATTATCCCCCCCGCGCACAGGGTGTCTCCGACGCATTGGTCTATGCCGTAGGACAGTGGTATTTCTATGTCTGTACTGAAAGCCTCGAGACCGCCTATCCGCGAGCAGTTAAAAACATATTTGGCTCCCTTCAGAGCCTCCCTGCGGTCTGGAGTCGCCTTGATCTTAAGCTTTATGCCGTTGGACTCGATGTCCCTCTGGCAAAGCTTGTAAACCATGTCGAGGTTCTTGCAGTCTATGTCTGTGAATGAGACATCGATATCCTTTCTGATATCCCTGACTGCCAGCAGGTCCGACAGTATCCCGCGCGTGAACCCTATGCTCCCCGCCCCGATAAATGCAACCTTTATTCCCATCTCCTCATCCTCCTTTGTTGAATAATGTAAAAATCATGCTTTAATATCACTATGTTGACTTCTATATGCAACTGGCGAAAAATAAAAAAAATATGCGATTGATATGAGAAACGTGCTGTTGAAGGCCAGGAGAAGGGGGCTGCGGGCTGTATCTTTTGCATCTCTTGAGCGCAAGATACCTCTGCATTCGATGATAAGCTCCTGCGGGTATGAGAGGAAGGTCTGCGGGGATCAGTACGTCTGGGACGGCGCCAGGCGTGGCAGCACGGAGTTCTTCTTATGGCAGCTTACCTTGTCCGGCAGGGGAATGCTGGCCTATGAGGGGAAGAATCATCCCCAAGAACCTGGAACGGCAATGTTTCTGCGAATCCCGCACGAGCACTGCTATTTTCTTCCGGATGACTCAGAGTCCTGGGAATTCATATATCTGTGCCTGCATGGGCATGAAGTCGTCAGGCTGTTGAAACATCTGCACGCTGTGGCGGGTTGCAGGATGGTCTTTGACGGGTCCTCCCCTGTGGTTGAGCTGGCGCTGGATATTTGTTCTTCTGCCGCCGCCGGCCTGCTTGACGAGGCATTCGCGAACTCCGCGATGGCCTACCGTTTTGCCATGGCTCTGCTCTCGGAAAGCATGCCTGGATCGAGAGTATGTGACAAGCCGCGTTTTGTCGTCGAGGTGGAGAGATTTTGTCGCGAGCACCTTTCGGAGAATATTGGTGTCGATGAAATGGCTGGCGCCGCAGGGCTGAGCCGCTATCACTTCAGCCGGTTGTTCAAGTCTTTCCGGGGGGAGTCTCCGGGGGTTTTCCTGAGAAACATGCGGTTGCGGTTCGCGGCAGAGCTGCTCGGCAGCTCCATGCTCGCCATAAACGATGTCGGGGAACGCTGCGGATTCAGGGACACCAGCTACTTCTGTATGATTTTCAGGAAGACATATGGCCTGACTCCCGAGGTCTTCCGCAAAAGCGGAATGTACCGGGCAGGGGAAACTGGCTCCTAAATAAAGCAGTTGCCACTTTGAGATTTAACTGCTTCATTCAGGCTGAAAGCAACGGCGCTATAAGTGACGCCGCTGTGGTTTTGACGCACTGATCATGATCCCGAAGCTGAGGAATGTGGCAAGCAGTGAGCTTCCTCCGTAGCTGATTACGGGCAGTGTGATGCCTGTCACGGGAAGCATCGTCACGTTCACGCTCATATGCAGCAGCGCCTGGATTGCGATGGTGACGGGCATGGTCGCTATGAAGAGAGCGGGGAGGGGTGCAGGGGTTTTGACGGCGAGCTTGTATGAGAAGAAGACGAGCGCGCAGAAACCGACTATCACAGGGAGTGCGCCGAGGAAGCCGACAGCCTCGACGATCGATGCGAAGGTGGAGTCGCTGTATGCGAGTGGCAGATAAGCGTTTGCCCACAGTGCGCGCCCCCAGCTTTGTCCGGAGATGCCGCCTCGTGCCATGGTGTATTGGAACTGCAGTATGTGCCATCCCGGCCCGGCGGAGAGGCTTTCCGGAGAAATAAAGCCTGCGATCCTTGCGGCGACATAAGGCTTGTGTTGGCATAGTAGAATGATTGCCGGCGGAATAGCGGCGAAAGCGGGAGCCAGAACAAGCATCCTGCCGCCGGCGCAGAAATATACCGATAAAAAGGCCGCAAGATAGACGGCCATCGTGCCAAAGTCCGGCTGCAGGGAGAGTGGCAGGCACCATAACAGGGTTACTGCCGAGGTCCTGATGAGCATGGAGAGATTGTTTTTTGCGGAATTCGCAACGAAGCATAGGGTTAGCACGAAGATCGGCTTGGAGATTTCCGACGGCTGTATGTGGCATATGCCGAGGTCGAACCATCCTCTCATGGCGTTGATTCTCACCCCCAGCAGGAGCACCGACACAAGAGATGCCAGTGATATCGCGGCGAGGACACGCAGGTTTTCGATGATTTTGTCGAAGGGAGTGTTTGCCGCCGCGAGCATTACGGCGAGACTGATCGCTAGCCATAGCATCTGCTTGCCTGGGAACAGGAACGGCTCATCCGATAAGACCGTGGCGTTGTAGATCGCAAGACAACCCCAGAGCGCCATCACGAGCAGTACGGATGCGGCCATGATCTGAAGCTTGAACGCCTCGTGGGGCAAGAAGTGGTCAATATTCTCCTTTGTCTTGTCATTCATGGTTTGTCCCCTTGATGATCTCGGCAACGGAGATCTCAAGCACGAGGTCCTTGCCGTGTCTTGGGGGCGAGATTTCCTGCCATGTCCCCGGAATCCATCTGCCGAATCTGTTCGCCATCACCTTGTAGTACCCGTTAGTTCCTCTGAGGTGTTCGTTGTGTTGCTTCTCCAATCCTGAGACTCCGAACAGCGATTCGTTGCGGGTCGCTGTTTCCCCGATCATGCGCTCTATGGCGGGAATTCCAGTCCCTGCACGTGACACCCTCGAACGGAGATCGAGTTCGGGGAAGCTCCTTGAGAGCTCGAAGCATTCGATCTGCTGCAGTGGCGTGATCCCTTCTCTGATGCATTCCTCGGTGTCGTTTTCCGGCAGTCGGATGTCAGGGAAGATATTTCCCAACTTAAGCAGCATTCTTTTTCTTCTTCCGGGGATTTCCGGCGATGTTGACAGAATCAGGTCGAAATGCCTCTCGCTCCATGCGAGAGGGTGCATGTCGCTGTCGAGTATCCTGCCCCTTCTCGCTGGGATGACGCCGATCTTTTCGGAGAGCAACTTCCCTTTCTGGAGAGGGTCATGCCTGTCCCAGACCGAATAGTAAAAAAGATGGGCGGCAACTAGTGCCGCCCAGAGGAAGAGGAAAAACAAAAGGAGTCTTGCTCTTTTTTGAATGGGAGGGAGTTCCATAAAGCAATCCCTTAAGTTTTTCTGATTGGGTCACATCAAATGCTTGTCATTTCCTTTCCATTACAGTTCATTTCATGGAGAATGAAAGGCTTCCAAGCATTGACTCTGGTCTTTCAGATGCAAGCTTGAGCCATTGCTGCCTGTGTTCGGCAGGGATTTCCTCGGCAAGGTCGCCGAGTATTGCTGTCCATCTTGCGGATTCCAGCTCCCTGAGGTCTCTCCGGCTGCTCATCTCCATGGTCACCTTCCGGGCACCAAGCAACGAAAGCGAAAGTAGCACCAGTGCCAGACAGACGAACAGTTTGACCAAAAGATTTTTCTTAATCGAGTCAATCATGTCATCACCTTATTTTTGCTGTGTCTCGGTATCGTTCAAGTCGGCCGCCATCTCCTTCTCCCCCTTCTCGACCATATGCGTTTCTATCCTCTTCAATTCTTCGTCCCATCTCGAGGCGTTCCATATCTCCACGCCGATCTCCGCCCCGACAACCACAACCTCAGACCCGGGATTCAGCCCCAGCATGTTCCTGTAGCCTACGGGTATTGTTACCCTGCCTTGTTGCGATACCTTCTCAGCCGAGCTAAGGGACCCGAACCTCCTGAGCGTCCTTCTGAAAACCATGCTTGAACCCGCCTTCTCCGCCGGACGTGACTCCGCACGCCTCATCTCAAGATATATATCCTCCGGGTAGATCGCCAAAGCACCCTCCGGCAGACAGTGCAGCACCACCTCGCCGTTGCACTTATCCATAAAGCTGGAGATTGTACGCGGACTAAATCTGACCCTCCCGTTGGAGTCCACACTCGTCCTGTCCTGTCCGCAAAATGACAACATCACCAATCCTCCCGGCATTCCGATGAGCGCCTTCCAATATTGCCCAAAATAATCCAAATTTTTCCATTGTCAAGCCTTTTTTGATAAAAAATTGATTTTTTTTAGGATGGAACTCCGCGTGAACCGTGTTGGGAGCGCAGGCGCGGCAGACGGCGCGGCGAAATGGCAGGGCAATTTTCTTGGTTCTTGGCGGGCCGTTTTTTGCTTTGATGCGTTGCGAAAATTCTTCAGGCATGGTAGATTAGCGGCTGCCATTCGGGCAAAAGACAGGAAATTGAGCGATGCGTACAATTATAGCTGGCAGGAACAGCGAGGATCTGGCCTTGACACTCTCTGCTTATCCTTTCACGATTGTGGAGGACTCGCCGGAGCTTGTCATCACTTATGGAGGAGACGGCACACTGCTCGGAGCCGAAAGGGAATTCCCCTGCATTCCAAAGCTGCCTCTGAGAGATCAGGCTGAGACCAGATGCCCGGCGCACAAGGATCTTTCAGTGATCTTGGACTCGTTCTTCAAGGGGACTTTGCAGAGGACTGAGCTGATGAAGATAGCCGGCTCCGTCAACGGGAGGTATCTCTCGGGGATAAACGATGTCTTCATCCATAACGAGGACCGTGGCGGTGCCCTGCGATACAGGGTCTACATAGACGGCGAGCCCTACGGCCATGAGATCATCGGTGACGGCTTGGGTATCTCGACCGTCCTCGGAAGCACCGCATACTATCGAAGCATCACACACAGCATATTCAAGGTGGGTATAGGTCTTGCATTCAACAACAGCACGGAGGTGACCAGCCATCAGGTGCTTCCCGAGGATACCGTGATCAAAGTCAGAGTTACTCGCGGCCCGGCACTCTTGGTTGCAGACAACTCCATCGAACTTCTGAGGATCAATGCCGGGGACGAGGTGGTGCTGAAAAAAATACCCGAGACCGCCACCGTCTTCGGACTCAAGGAGTTCATGTGCCAGCATTGCAGAAGATTGCGGCATGCATTCTCCTCTCAAAGGGTGTAGCTGAACATGAAATCCGAAATACGCGAAACAGTTATCCTCGACGGGAACAGGCTTTCAATCGAGGATATTGTGTTGATTGGTGTGGGCGACAGGCGAGTCGAGTTGGACAGTGCTGCTCTCGCCAGGTCGAAGGCATCGAGGGCTTTCCTCGAGAAGGAGGTGTCCTGCAATAGGATCATCTATGGTGTGAACACCTCCTTCGGGCCCATGTGCGGGAAGATAATCCACGGGGACGAGATCGAGAACCTGCAGCTCAACCTCATCAGGAGCCACGCGGCAGGTCTGGGCGACCCCATCAAACCTTATATGGCCGCGGCAGTCCTCGCCGTAAGGCTGAACTCGCTGGTCAAAGGCTATTCCGCCGTCAGCATACCTCTGCTCATGCGTCTCAGAGACCTTATCAACAACGGTGTCGCGCCCTACATCCCGGAAGCGGGCAGTGTCGGCGCATCAGGCGACCTCGTGCATCTCGCGCACATGGCCCTCGCCGTCATAGGCGAAGGCAAGGTCTACTATCACGAGAAGGACGGATCGTGGTCGCTGCATGATGCCGCAAAGCTATACAAAAAACTCAAGATCCCAAAACTCAGGCTCAGCTACAAGGACGGCATCGGCCTGATGAACGGCACGGCGGCCATGTCGGCCTTGGCCGCATTCGCGATATTCGGGGCCGACAAGCTTCTCCGGCTGGCCTGCGTAAATGCGGCTTTCGCGATGGAGATATTCGGCGGCATTGACGATGCCTTCGACGAGGACCTCCACGACGCAAAGCCACATCCAGGGCAGGTGAAGATGGCAAGGATGGTGAGGGATCTCTACGAGGGCTCCGAAAACATCATCAGACGCGAGGACGTGCTCAAGCTCATCAACTCCATGCCGGCCAATGGCGAGCCCGTGTTCGAGACCAACGTAAACGTCCAGGATGTCTATTCCATCCGCTGCACGCCGCAGATTCTTTCGCCCGTAAGCGAGGCGCTCGATTATGCAAGAAGAGTCGTGCTCACGGAGGTGAATTCATCAAACGACAATCCTGTCGTCATCCCTGAGAAACGAAAGATCATTCACGGCGGCAACTTCCACGGGCAAAGCGTCGCTTTCGCCATGGACTGCCTCTGCATGGCCGTGGCGGAGCTTTGCAACATCTCCGAGAGACGAATCAACAAGATGCTCGACAAGAATCTCAACGAGGGACTCCCGGAACACCTCATCCCGGGTCAGGCAGGTTTGAAAATGGGCTTCATGGGCGCGCAGTACCTGGCAACTTCCACGACTGCCGAGAACAGGCAGCTCGCCAATCCTGTGGGGACTTTATCCATATCCTGCAACTCCTCGAACCAGGACGTGGTCAGCATGGGCACTGTGGCGGCTAGAAAGGCATTCAAATCCGTCAGCAACGCAAAACATGTGCTGACCCTCGAGACCCTCGCCGACATGCAATGCTTGTCATTCAGAAATTCCGAGGGCCTCGGCCGAGGCACAGGCAAGATATATGCCATCCTCAAAGAGAATTTCTCTGTCTACGACAACGAAAGAATTTTCCATGACGACCTGGTCAAGTTCCGCAAGATGCTTTTCTCGAGCAATATCCTCGATTCGCTCGAGCCCTACTGCTGTTAGCTTGACATTACACTGCAATGACAAAAAACAACACCAAGGCCGATGCTCGAAATAAACCTTCCAAGCCCACTGTGTCATCCGTCGCGAAGCTGGCTGGTGTGTCTCCTACAACAGTCTCATTCGTGCTTAATGGGCAGGACAGAGGTATAAGCGCAGAAACAGCGTCCAGAGTGTTCGAGATCGCGGCAAGGCTGGGCTACTGTCCGAGGACAACATCCGGAAGTCCATGGACACGGGTGGCTTATCTTGTGGACGACCTCAAGACTTTCTCGTTCTACACGACCTTCTTCTCGGGCGTTTTTTCCCATCTTCAGAGGCTTGCTCCTTCCTCGATGATCGAGCCGTTCATCATCGAGTTCAATCCCGGAAATAAAATCGCCCCCGCAAAGTTGAACGAGCTCTCGGCCCACTCGGGTTTCACGGTCTTCCTTACAAGCAGTCTCGGCACCGCCAATTTCCTCAAGAAGCATGGGAAAAAAGTCATACTTGTGCAAAGCGGTGGAACTGCAGAGGGCATGTTGTCTGTGCATTGCGACGACATCGAGGCTGGAAGGCTCGCCGCCGCTTTCGCGCTCGATATGGGTCACAAGACAGCCGGGACGCTTTTCCCGACAGGATCAACAGCGAAAAGTCCGAGGTTCCTGGGTTTCTCCGAAAAGTTCATCACCGAAGGCGGCCGTATTCCCGAGAACTTCCGCTGGGAAGCCTCGTTCGACCACGAGAGCGCGACCTCCATAGTCGCCGCCCTTGCAAAAAAATCATCAAAGCTGCCCTCGTTCTTCTACTGTTTCGCCGACAACCTCATGTTCCCGATGATCAGGGGATTGAAAGACATTGGAGTCAATGTGCCGGAGGATGTCAGCATCATGGGAACCGACAACCTGTACTGGGGTAAGTTCACGTGCCCAGCGTTCACCACCGTTGATCTCAACGAGGAGCTGTTCGCATCCAAAATCATCGAGGCGATAAACCATATCAAGAGCGACGGCAAGCCTTATTCACTCGCCGTCCCCGTCAAGCTCATCGTCAGGGAGACGGTTTCCGACTTGAAATGAAGGCCCTTCCGCAGAATCTGTGGGGAAAATACCTGAGCTCCCAAAAGGATTGTTGACTGTTCAATCATTGATTTCTTTTCTGCCCGAGAAGACATCAATGTGGTTCCCGAAGCCCTTCACGTTTAAATTACTCTTCGATTGATGTAAAACACCGATTTTCACGGACTCTTTAACCGCCATATAACATTTACGCACCTCTAGACGCGCTTAAAAAACATAAGCCACTTATTA
>JAFGFR010000128.1 GCA_016930955.1 Victivallales bacterium
CTTCGGGTATGCACCAGCCATTTCGCCGCACCGTCTGCCGCGCCTGCGCTCCCAACGCGGTTCACGCGGAGTTTTGAAACTGGCTCAGGAGAACTTAAAAAGTGAAATTCGACTGTATAGTCATCGGTGCCGGGATGTCGGGCATGGCAGCAGCAGTCAGACTCGCCCACTTCGGCAAAAAGGTCTGCCTCTGCGAAAAACACTCCAAGACTGGAGGCCTGAACTCGTGGTATAAAATCGCAGGGAATCCACTCGATTCAGGCCTGCACGCCATGACCAACTACGCCACCCCTGAATCCTCCCCCTCGCTGCCGCTGAAAAAACTCCTCAGACAACTAAGAATACCCCACGAGGCGTTGCAGCTCCGCCAGCAGCTATCCTCCAAGATTGTCTTCCCGGGGCGATCCTTGAGCTTTTCGAATGACTTCAGGCAGCTCCGCCAGAGCATTGCGGAATGCTTCCCTTCGCAAATATCCCGCTTCGATAAACTCGATAGCTTCATCATGGACTACGACGGACTTGACATCTCCGCACCGTTCGTCTCCGCAAGGAAGGAACTCAAAAACAGAATCTCAGACCAAAGCCTCATAGAGATGTTGCTGTGCCCCCTGATGTACTACGGCAGCGCCGTCGAGGAAGACATGGATTTCGCACAGTTCTCAATCATGTACAAAAGCATCTTCCACGAGGGCTTCTGCAGGCCTGCGGCCGGCATCAGGACCTTGCTCGACACTCTGGAAGGGAGGTTTAAGGAGGCTGGAGGGCAAATCGTAAACTACAAGCTCTCCCAAGACCTCCCGCATGCCGTCATCGCTTTAAATTGCGAAATCCGCGGCATGAATGCGTCGGGGAACAGCATCGAGTCAGTCACCTTGAATGACGGCACGGTGCTTGTGGCCGATAGCATCCTGTCCAGCGCGGGACACGCCGAGACATTGTCGCTGATATCCCCCCCGGACAAAAAGGCGGTCAGAACAGGACAGCTCGCATTCGTCGAGACCATCGCATTGCTCGACGCCAGTGTCTCCAGTTTGGGGCACCGCGATACCATCGTGTTTTTCAACGAGTCGGAGACCTTTTCCTACCGCAAACCGGAGAACTTCTTCGACCCGGTCAGCGGAGTGCTATGCTCCCCGGACAACTTCGCGTTCCAGGACGAGGACCAAGTCACGATCCCACAGATAAGGCTGACCATGATCGCCAACCACAAGAAATGGTTCGACACAAAGGAGTACGGGAAGATGAAAAGGATCGTCGAAGCCGCAGCCATCGAGAAGATCGCCAGATACATACACTGCGACTCGATCAAAGACCACGTGAAGCTGACAGACATCTTCACCCCGCCGACCGTCAGGCGTTTCACCGGACATTTCAACGGCGCAGTCTACGGATCACCCGACAAGGTGAAAAACGGCAGGACAGCCTACAACAACCTCTTCCTCTGTGGAACTGACCAGGGCTTCCTCGGAATAACAGGCGCGATGCTAAGCGGCATCTCAATAGCCAATATGCACCTGCTGGGCTGACCCCAAGAGCCGACTGTAAAATGCCCTCCCAAATACAGGCGTGAACCACTGGGAGGGACGCTGTCCCCAGCGTCCGTATCTGCCGCAAAGACTATTTCGAGACGATTAGTAAATCTCAAAAATGGCAGGTAAGACAGCTGAACGCGCCCTTACTTCTCAGGCACTTCGATCTTGTCGATCTTGCTTGCCACGAACTTCGACCCGATGATCATCGCCACTGCGCCGATAAGGTAGATCAAGTTCGCGAAGAGCCTCATTATCTGGGTTCCGGCATCCCCGTAATTTTTCATCAAGGATGTTATTATGCTGATCAAGCTGTTCGCCAGCACTCCCAGACTCCACACCAACAGCAGAATCCCCAACGCCTTGAGCAACACGCTCAACATCTCATTCGGTTTCATCGCAAATCCCTTTCTTTAATAATTGCGGATCACGGGAAAATACCACACCACAAAAAAAAAACAAGTGTTTTTCCATGTTTCCCATGCCGTCCGGGAAGACTTTCCCCATTTGCTCTCCCGATCGTCCAGCACGGGATATGCGGCCTGATACAACGACGAGAAAGGATCACGATGCCTGGCGGCGAGCAAAAACCGTCGGTCAAGCACGGCGGATTAACGAAGCCAGAGCCCGCAAAATGTCCACCGACACTCCGTCATCATCAGTCGAGAAAATGATGGAGGAAAGGGATGATATCGTCAATGGCATCCTCGAGGAGAAGATGAGCCGCGTGTTCAAGGGCCAGCGTTTCAGCGTGAGGGAAGAAATCCACCCATCTCTCGAAGAAATGGTGCGTGAAACACCAGTCCCGCAGCCCCCATATTATGGCGACTGGCTTTTCCCTGAACATCCACAGTCCGTGCTCGATGCCCAGGAGTGTCTCAAATGAGGGATGCTCTGGCTTCATGGGAATGTCCTGTACGAAGCGCAGTATTCCCGTGCGGTCCTCGCGCCGTTCGGAGAAGGGAAGCAGATAGCCGGCCCTCACCTTGTCTTCGAGCGGGTTGACGGTGGTCATCCGAGTCGCGGCTCTGGCAAAGAGATTCAAATCAACGATAAGCTTTTCGCCGAGGAAGGGCAATTTGCCCAACTTTATCAAAAGTGGTATGCGGTTCATGGCGAATGCAGCTGAGTTTGAAATAATGACCCTGTTGATTCTTTCGGGGTAACGCAGGGCGAATCCCAGACCTATCGGGCCGCCCCAGTCGTGTACCAACAGATTGATATTGTCAAGCTTCGAGCCGAGCACGAAGGCCTCGAGGTTGTCAATATGCGTCTCCAGCCTGTATGGGAATGACACAGGCTTGTCAGAAAGGCCGAAGCCGAGATGGTCCGGGGCAATTACCCGATGGGTATTCCGGAATTCAAGGACAAGTTTCCTGAACATGAAGGACCAAGTGGGATTGCCGTGGACCATCAGGAAGGTCTCCCCGGAACCCTCGTCGAGATAGTGGTAGCGGTTGCCCTTCAGATCAAAGAAATGCTGCTCGAAGGGGTAGATGTCCTTGATGGGATCAATATTGACGCTCACCACTTTACCCCCATAATGGTGCAGTTTATCCCACTTCCGATGCCTAGCACTGCGAGTTTGTCTCCTTGTCTGAGTCTGCCGTTTTCCGCGGCCAGCGCCACAGTCAACGGGCAGGACACCGATCCGGTGTTGCCGAAGTCCTGCAGTGTCGGGAAATCCTTTGACAGGTCGAGCCCGAGGGTCTCGAATACCAACTTCCTGTGCGCGACACCCACCTGGTGCGTGCATATACAGTCGGGTGTGGCATTTGTCCATCCAGACTCACGTTTGAAGACCTCCCAAGTCGCACTGGCGGCTTCCACGCCGCGCTTCATCAGCTCCTCGGCATCGGTGTTCATCAGCGTGTCATCGTTGTCTCTCATGCCGCGGTCGGCATTCCCCCGGCATAGGTGGTTGTGGCTGGTGGAGGCCAGGTAGGATGCGGCGAGAAGCGAGGGTTTATGGGCGGCGGGGTTCTTTCTTGACATCACCACAGCGACTGCCCCCGAGCCGATGGTCAGGGAAGCGATGCATGGTTTTATCGTTCTGCGGTCGAGCGTATCGTCCTCGAGCATCGCCTTGATGGTGCTGTCCACCAGCGGACGGCTGTTCTCCCCGGCGACAAGAAGTGCAGAGCGAATCTGCCCAAGCTCTATCATGCCGGCGGCCACAAGCATGCCGGAGAGTACCC
>JAFGFR010000129.1 GCA_016930955.1 Victivallales bacterium
AAAATTGACCCTGTCGCAGCATCCGCCGTCCATAGCGCTGTCGCCGGGATCACCTCGCGCGGTCTCGCAAGGTCGCTGCACGCACCCGGCATAGGCGGCCTGGCGGCGGCATTTGCGAAAATCGCGATTGGCGGCAGGCTCGGGCTCTCGGTGGATATGGCGAAGCTTCCTGTGGAAGGAAAGCTGACATCCCACGAGCTGCTTTTCTCGGAGTCCGGATCGAGATTCGTGATGACGGCATCCCCGTCGAGTGCGGCGGACATCGCCGGGATTCTCAAGTCTGTCCCGTTCGCGATCATGGGTAAGGTCACTGAGGCGCAGGAAATCGAGTTCCACGGGTCGCCCGCCACAACAAGAATAAGTCTCGATAGTTTGATCAATGCATACAAGACACCACTGGACGGGGTTTGATTTTTGAAGCACAGGATATAATATTCAGCAAACGAATGGGCAATATCTACGGAGCCAATTTCATCGAAAGGAATGCAGTTATGGACAAGAAGACAGTAAGAGACGTGGACCTCAAGGGCAGGAGGGTTGTGATGAGGGTGGACTTCAATGTCCCGATAAAGGACGGCAATGTCGGTGACGACACCAGGATAACTGCCGCTCTGCCGACCATCAAGTACATTCTCGACAATGGCGCCTCGCTTTCGCTGCTCTCGCATCTCGGGCGTCCGAAGGGCGAGCCTTCACCCGAGTTCAGCCTCAAGCCCACCGCAGCATGCCTGGCCAAGCTGCTCGGCAAGGATGTCCCGATGGCTCCCGACTGCATCGGCGAAAAAACTGTGGCGATGGCTATGGCTTTGAAGCCTGGCGAGGTCATGGTCTGCGAGAACACCCGCTTCCACAAGGAAGAGGACATGAAGGTCAAGACCGATGAGGACAAGGCCAAGCAGCAAGCCTTTGCCAAGGAACTTGCGAAGCTCGGCGATGTCTACGTGAACGACGCTTTCGGCACGGCGCACAGGGCGCACGGCTCGACCGCGGTGATCTGCAACTACATCAACACCTGCGTCGCAGGCTTCCTGATGGAGAAGGAGATACGCTACCTCGGGCAGGCAGTGCTCAGTCCTGAAAGGCCCTTTGTGGCCGTCATAGGTGGCGCCAAGGTCTCCGGGAAACTGGAGGTGCTGACCAATCTTATGGACAAGGTTGACAGCATACTCATCGGCGGCGGCATGGCCTATACCTTCCTCAAGGCAATGGGGCATGAAGTCGGGAACTCGCTTGTCGAGCCGGATCTGATCGAGACGGCAAAGCGGATCCTCGAGACCGTGAAGACCAAGAAGGTGAACTTCATGTTGCCGGTCGACAACGTTGCCGCGGACAAATTTGACAACGACGCGCAGATTCAGACCGTCGGCAACGATATTCCCGAAGGTTGGATGGCCCTCGATATCGGGCCTAGATCCGTCGCGGCATTTGCCGCGGAGATAGCCAAGGCGAAGACCATAGTATGGAACGGCCCGATGGGTTGCTTCGAGATGCCGAATTTCGCCGCAGCCACAATGGCGGTGTGCAGGGCGATCGCCGACAGCGGCGCGGTGAGCATCATCGGCGGCGGCGACTCGGTCGCGGCAGTAAACCAGAGCGGCCTCGCAGACAAGATGACCCATATCTCCACAGGCGGCGGGGCATCGCTCGAGTACCTGGAAGGGAAAATACTCCCCGGTGTCGAGGCACTCGACAAAAAATGAATGCCAGCGCCGCTTGAATACCAAAAGTTCAGGAGTATATTACTCCAGGGCAAAGGCAATGGCGGTCTTGCGAAGCCTTGAATATAAATTTATGGGAGGAAATTATGGCTGATGTGAAGCATCTCGACACAACTAATTTTGATTCAGAGACTGCCGGGAAGGTCGCGCTTGTTGACTTCTGGGCAGAATGGTGCGGCCCGTGCCGTATGCTCGGCCCCGTGCTCGATGAGGTGGCCAAGGAAATCGGTGACGAAGCTTTGGTGGCAAAAGTTGACGTTGACAAGGCTCAGGAGCTGGCCGCGAAGTTCTCCGTCAGAAGCATCCCGGCTATTTTCGTCATAAAGGACGGATCAGTGGTGCAGCAGTTCGTGGGAGTCCAGGACAAGCAGACCCTGATCAACGCCGTGAAGGCCGCACTTTAGGACTCTTCTTGAAAATTGCAGATTTGCCGCTTGCATGCGGAGTGTTTAGTGCTATAGTATCCTCTCGGCTTTCGGGCCGTTATGGATTTTTTGTGAACCGACCATTTTAACAAGGAGGAAAAAATGGCCAACAAGACTGCTGGAGACAAACTGGACACAGCTCTGAAGTCAGCGAACGAAGCTGTGAAGGAACTGAAGAAGATGGGCGAAAACACGAAGATCGCACTGACCGAGGACTTGAAGGCTCTCAAGGACGCACTTGGCGACACCAATGTGGCGCACAGGATCGTGGATGCCAAGGACTACAGCGTGGCCAAGGCCAGGGAGGCTGGCGAGATGATGGACGAGAGCGTCCGTCAGAAACCCTACCACTACATCGCCGGCGCCGCAGTTCTCGGGCTGCTTCTCGGCGTACTTATCGGCCGTAAAAGCTGATAATGAGCGAATCCAAATTCAAGAACAGGCTCGGCTCATGGGCCGCCTCGGCTATGGCCAATGTGGCTCTTGGGTTCATCGGAAATCTCCGGAGGAGCTTGATCGATTTTCTGGAGCAGGTTCCTGAGGGGGCCGGCAGGATGCTTTACGCAATCTTCCTGCTGGTCTTTCTCGCAACTCTTTCCGCCGCCGGCGTGGTGATACTGCCGGCGAGCGTGATCGTTATCATGGTCAGGCACTTCGGCCCCGGGGTGGACAAGACCCTTGTCGCTGCACAATTTTTCTTTTTCTTCGGGCTTTTCCTCCTGGTCTTCTCAACAGTGATCATATGCATGGTTGCCAGAGGCATCAAGACATCCACCGAGAAGGTCACGAGACGTATCATCCGTCGGATCGAGAAATAGTGCATTGCATGGCAGCTCCTCCGGGGGACGGTCACACTCCAATCCCTTTTCATCGGGGTCGGAATCGGTATCGACAATCTCCTGTCCATGTTCCGGTCTCAGCCGACATATTCAATGGCTGCACGGTATGCGTCAAGTCTCTCGTGTCCAAAACTCATTTTATCCTGAATGAAGCAGTTAAATCTCAAAATTTTGTTTTGGCACAGGAAGGTTTTGCACGAGCCTGAAGATAGGAATGAACGGCACGCCAACCCCGCACGACAAAAGAATGATCATTATCATGCAAACAAGGCTTGATAGTTCCCGATCTGGTGCTACCTTATTCACTCTCGGGATATTCAGGCATGGTTTGAACAGTGTTATGGTTGAGTACACAAATATAATTTTTGCCGGGCGATGAATTATGAAGACAAACAACAAGATACTTGTCGTTGACGATCAGAAAGACCTAAGGGAGCAGCTTGCCAACCTGCTGCGCAAGGCCGGCAACAAGGATGAGGGTCACTCGCTCGTGGAGCAGATGCGCGCCAGGCTTCTCGGAACAAAGACGCGAGAAGAGCGTGAGGCTGACGAAAAGGAATCCGAAGCCGATCTGCCATCTTATGTGGTCGAGATGGCCGGACAGGGAGAAGATGCCTTCAACATGGTCAAAGAGGCGAACGATGCCGGCGATCCTTTTGCAGTAATGTTCCTCGACATGAGGATGCCCCCGGGCTGGGACGGGCTCGATACTGCAATCAAGATCAGAGAGATCGACAAATCCATCGAGATTGTCATCATGACCGCCTATGCGGATCACGATCAGGCGCAGATCGCCGAGAAGGTCGGTATGCCCGAGAAGCTGCTCTACATAAAAAAACCCTTTCAGGCAGAGGAGATATACCAGCTCGCGCTGTCGCTTACCTCCAAATACACTCTCGAGAAAACCGAGAAGGAGCGCAAGGTATGGCTCGAGGCGTTGCTGCGTGGCATGTCAAGGCTTAAAAGCTCGAATCTTGACGATGACGGGATATTCAAGACCGTCTTGAATGCGATCATCAACTTCACACAGGCGAAGTCGGGCTTTGTCGCCGAACTCACCGAAAGCGACGGCAAGTGGATAAACTTGACCACGGTCGAGTCCGACGAGGCGGATTCGCTCAAATACCTCGAGGAGCATTCTTCTGCTTTGAAGGAGAGCCGCACCACACAGAACGTGAAGGGTAAGTACATCCTCCCGTTGCGCAAGGAGAAATTCTTCGGTGTCGCGGTGATTGACAACGTGTCCACCTCGACCGACCCGGAATGGTACAAACTGCTCAGTTTGCTCGTCATGACATGCTCTGAGATACTCAACAACTACCGCTTGGTCAGGCAGCATATTGACGGGGCCGGCACAGATACCGCCAAAAAGAGTCTGCAGGAGATCAGGGAACTCGCGCAGGGACTGGGGAAGGACTCCTCGAGGATCGAGGAAGTGGCCAGCAAGATCACCGCCGTCGTGGACGACGCTCTTCAGAAGTTATAGTGTGTGTTTAAGATAATCCGGGCGCGAGCGCCCTTCTGAGCTAGCCCATTGGACGCTTTACGGAATCTGCCCCGTGACGGGGTTCACCAGCTGCCCATTGATTCTGACGCTGTCAGTCAAGCAAGTAAAAAAATATCCCCCGGGCAACAGAATGAGCTTGTTGCTCATTATATATGCAGTTGCCCTGTCAGCCCCGTTCTTGCTCAGGAAAATATGTTTCATGCTCAAACTTCCCGAGGCCACCTGCAGCAGTCTCCTGCATGTGCTTTTCTATTAGTCTTGCGATTTCCGCATCTATCTGGTGCTCGACAATACAGGCTGTTTGTCTTGCGAGATCCGAACCGCAGCCGATCATAGTGAAGAATTCCGCGAGTATCTTGTGCCTGTGCCTGAGTTCTTGCGCCAGATTCTGCCCCTGGCGTGTGAGTGTGACAGGCATACGGGGGCAGTAAGTTACAAAACCCTTCCCGGAAAGATTTCTCAGCGCCTCGGTGACTGACGGCATGCTTATCCCGAGTTTGGCCGCGATTGCCTTTGCATGGGCATGCCCGTGGTCTCTGGTGATGTCATCAATCACCTTGACGTAGCTTTGAAGCGGGAGCGACGGCACGACGAGCCTGGTCTTGCGGCCACGGTCTGGTTTCTTGTGTTTCCTGCGGCTGGAATCAACCATCCTGGCCTCCCTGCTTCTCTGAGTCGAAGACGATGTGTCCTCCGGACACGGTCAGCCTGACATTATGGCTGACAGCGTCGAAAAATGCTATGTCTGCGAACTTTCCCGGGACTAGTTCCCCCCTTGACGACAGGCCAATGCTCTTGGCCGGGTTTATAGTCAGGCAGGCCGCCGCCTCGGTGCGCTTCATGTGTGAGGCCTCCGCGAGGTGCTGCCAGCCTTTCTCGAGGGACTGGGTAGTCCCGGCGATGGTGCCGTCAAGCGTAGTGACCTTGCCGTTCTGTACGCGGATCTCGCTTTCCCCAATGTGGTAGCTGCCGTCCGACATGCCCATGCCCTCCACCGCGTCGCTTATACCTATGATCTTGTCCTTTGGCTTGGCCCGGCATGCAAGCTCGATCATTCTCGGATGAATCAGCGCGCCGTCGAGGATAAGCTCCACGTCAACCCGGTTGTCAACCAAGGCAAGAGCCGTCAGGCCGATACTTCTCTGGTGAAGCTGGTTCATGCCGTTGAAAAGATGCGTACACCTGGTGGCTCCTGCGTCAATAGCCCTCAGGACAGCCTGTTCTTCGGCGGTACTGTGCCCCATTGACGGGATGGTATTGTTCTCTCTGAGCATGGCGACAAGCTCATCGGCTCGGTCAAGCTCTGGAGCAAAGGTCATCATCTTGACATGTCCCTTGCCGGCTGCAATCAGCTCCCTGGCCTCTCCCAGGTCTACAGGACGTATGTGCTCCGTCTGCTGCGCCCCATGCTTCTCGGGATTTATGAATGGTCCCTCGACGTTTACACCCGCCGGGATGGCTCCGTGGAAATCCTTGTCCACGGCGGAAGCCAACAGCTCAATTGCCTTGAGCATCTTGTCTGTCTCCTCCGACACGATTGTCGGGACAAAAGATGTCATGCCATGGGAAGCAAGGGTCCTGCACATCGAACCCAGCTTGTCTATACCGCCGAATGCGGCGGAAGAGTCGAAGCCCCCGGCACCATGGATATGCGTGTCTATGAACCCGGGCGCCGCATAGCAGCCCTTCAGCTCCACAACCTTCAGACCCTCCTCCCGGTTGAAGGCGGTACTGCCTCCCAGCGCCAGTATCAGATTGTCCTCGCACAATATGCCCGCATTGACTATGTGCTCCGACGGTGTAAGGCAGTAGTCCACCAGATAGAGCACCCTCCTGCTCAAGTCTTTTTCCTTCAAGAACATCTCAATTCTCCCCTCAAGCGACACACAAGATTAAACCGAAATTACTGAGGCCGATTTCAAAACTGCCCGTGGCATCCGCGCCGAAAGGCTCTGCAGCCCAAGGCCAGAGGGACCGCACAGGCATCTCCTGCTATGCTCCGGCCATTCACCGCACCGTCTGCTGTGCCTGCGCCCCCAACGCGGTTCGCGCGGAGTTCTGCAATTGGCTCCACATGCTGAATGTAACCCCGGCCATGAGTTTTTGCAAACATATCCCGGGAAATCGTAGTCGAACGACAACATCAAAGACTTACGGAGGAATGGCATGGGAAATCTCGGGAAAACGAAAAAAATCCGGAAAAAAAATCCGGAAAAATTATCTAGGCGTAATATCAAAGAGTTATGACAATTTTCCA
>JAFGFR010000130.1 GCA_016930955.1 Victivallales bacterium
GAGAACTCCTTCGACATGTATCCGTTCCCGCAGCCCGCGTCGAGGACTGTCTGTCCAGGCTCTATCCGCAATGCGCCGAGGATGGCCGCCTTGTCCAAAAGGCTTTCGGATGATTTGCCCCGGTGGTGGTGTTCGTGCGCAACGCGCTCCTCGTAGTCTGCGATCTCAGCGTGCGCTGGGTTGCTTGGCCTGTCTCTCATTGGCATTCGGTCCTCATCCAACTTCCAGCTCTGGCGCGCCGCTTGTCCGCGTCGCCTGCAGCCAATGGTTGGAACTCCGTTTCCGTTTCTCCCGCAGGGGCGCTGAGGCGCAGAGAATTAATTCTTCAAGGCCGTTGACACAACAGGTAATGCCGGTCTTCATCAGGTCTTCGCCAAAGTTCAACAGATACCCGAGTTTGCAGCCCGTTAGTCGCAAACAGGTCTGCACCTGC
Organism: Victivallales bacterium; assembly: GCA_016930955.1. Taxonomy (GTDB): domain Bacteria; phylum Verrucomicrobiota; class Lentisphaeria; order Victivallales; family JAADHT01; genus JAFGFR01. Next base: position 434 of record JAFGFR010000130.1, read on the forward strand.
TTCTTGTGCACAGCAATCGTCGCTTCGATCACCTACGTTCCGATTTCGTTTTCCGTCATCCCCTGCGCGAGATTGTCTTCACGTCCCATCCCAACAGTTGCGAAAACAGACCGGCGGTTCTGGCAGAAAGAGAAAAGGATGCGGACAAATTGGATGCTCCTTATCAGTCCACGAATACGACGACGACAGCAGGCACGCCTGCTATTTCACCGTGAACAGCACCCTCGCGGTGGCTCCGCCGGCAACGATGTTCATGAGATATGTGCCTGGCTCGAGTTTGGATTTGTCCATGGTCTGGTCGAGCTTGGTGCTCTTCTTCCCCTGAATCATGATTATCTTCGCAACTCCGGAGGTGTTCCCTTCGGCATCGCTGCTGAAAACATTGACGATTATCATCGCCTCATCGGCCTCTACCTCCAACAAAGCATCATTGGCCACAGGATTTGCGACTCTCGCAAAAATCTCGCCGGGCTTGGACTCCTGCCCGCCGACCTTGACCTTGAACGGCAAAATGTAAGCATCCGCATACAAACCGAAACACGCCAACGCCAAAATCCCCGAAATCATCACCTTTCTCATTCTCTTCTCCTTAGAGCCAATATCTTTTCAAAATCACTTCTTGCCGCCCTTCTCAAGTGCCTTGTGAAGCATCTGCCTGATCGACAGCATGAGCCTCGGGAAGGATTTCTCCAGTGCGAATGCCGATACCGGGGGCTGGTAGTTCATCTGGTCGTATATCCACTCGGTCGTCGGCTCATCGTAGCTGAATGTCTCTTCGGCTATGACCTTGCCTGTCCTGGGCTCCTTGATCTTGACATGCATCGTCAGAACAGCAGACCCGTAGGACTTGGGCAGAATAAACCACAGATAGGCCCCGACATACGACAGTCCATAGCTCGTCAGATATCTGCGCCAGCAGGCCTTTTTCAGACAAAGTATAAGCTGGTAGGCATTGTCATCTGGCTGAAGTGGAGGGTTGCCGCCGATATTCGCGGCATGCACTTCCTTGAAGAGCCCCGAGGCAACAAGATCGCGCGGGATCAAATTAGAAAGAGATTCGCGGAGACCTGTCTGAAAGTAGCTGTAGGTGATTACCGGATTGACCTCCGCATAAGTGTAGGGCCATAGCGGTATAAGGATAAACGGGTCATTTTGGTCGAAGGGTATTTTTTCGGAGCTGCTTCTTTCGTCGGCGATGCTTGCAATGTATAGACTTTCGCCTTGCACGACATCACCCCGGTCGAACGGCTCGGGATTGTAGGTGATGTTGTAGTCGGTGTCGAAGCTACGGCACCCGCAGGCCAAAAGGGTCAGGGGCAAAGCAAGAAATAACACTTTTTTCATAATCGGCAATCCTAAAGTTAATGCCTCGGGACTCAATGCTCGAAAAAATATACAGCACATCCAATCGCTTTTCAAGAGCAGAGGCGAAATTAGCCCGACACTCATCCGATGCGGGAGTGTTAGTAACTTCAGACTTCTTGTTATGTTGAGCTCAACATAACAAGAAGTCTGACTTTAGAACTTCCTAGTCATTCCTTGGTCAGCCTGCGGGCATTCCTTCTTTCTTTCCTGGCCTCCATGGCTGCGTAGAAATTCTCCAGGCTCTTCTCCTCGATATCGAGGCGGTTCTTTATGCAGTCTGCGCCACCGGAAATTTCTGCGCCGTTAATAGGGTGCTCCTTTGACTTCGGGAAGATGATCGCGCCTCTGGGGCATATTCTGGCGCATGCGGGGCAGTTGTTCTTGCAGTTTCTGGGATTGAGGACTTTGACCTTCCCCCCCTCACTTCTCCCGTAGACAGCGAAGAGGCAGAATTCCAAGCACCTTCCGCAGTTTGAACAAAGATCATAGTCAATCACGGGGAACCAAGAGGATATTTTGTCGGCGGAGTCGCCGCGTTGGGGTCTGCCGCCGCCAATCATGCCGTCACCGGTCAATCCCTTGACCACCTCGTCAAACTTTAATTCGCGCAGGTTAAGGCAGGTCAGTTTCTTGCCCTCGACAGTAATTCCCGCGGCATGAAATAGGCTTCTGATTGTCCTCGGGAAACACGCGAGCAGACAAATATCCTCCGCCTCGGAGAGCATCGAGACAATATTCTCATCGAGATTTTGGTGGTCGCAGAAGTCAGAGAACTCAATATAGCCGATCCCTTCATTGTCAAGGAAATTTCTGATGCGTGACACCATCTCATCGGAGACCAGACCCCTGCCTGCACAGACGCACAAGACTACCATCGAATCTCTCCTCTAAGCCAATTATTGAGCCAATCTTGCCAAAAATCTGTTGATATTGGCAGCTAGACGGGGTAATTTACAGGCAATTAGGCGAAAGGGAAGCCCTGCACGTGGAATTTCAATGATCGTCGCCATGCCAAAATGCAATGAAACCTGAAATAAGGCTAGTCCGAAGAGTTAGGCGAGAGGAGTTTGTCAGGCTCTACATTGATGGTGGCTGGTGGGATGATGCTTATTACTCGGACACCTCATTTATTGACGATATTGTCACCGGCTCGACACTCTTCGCCGCCGCATTCAAGGACTCCAAAATGATCGGCATGGGAAGAGCCATATCAGATGGTTGCAGCGATGCCTACATCCAGGATGTTGTCGTGCTCAAGCGACACAGGGGCAAGGGTATAGGCAACAGTATAATAAGATTCCTGCTTTCCGAGCTGGGCAAACGCGGCATAGACTGGATAGGTTTGGTGGCCGAGCCGGAGTCAGCCAAGTTCTATCAGAGCCTCGGGTTCCATAAAATGAGGGGTCACACGCCGATGTGTTTCGTGCCGGAAGTCTCTGGACAAAACTCCCGGAGGCAATAATCACGTTGCTGGACACGTTTAACAGGATGAAGTCGGGATGATGTTAGAAGACACGTCAGACAGCGAGCTTATTCGGAGGTATCTGGACAATGCCCCGCATGCTTTTGATGTTCTTTACGGGAGGTACAAGAGGCAGCTATACGCCTATTTGAACCGTCTGATCCCCGGGCAGTCCGCGGTGGTTGACGACATTTTTCAGCAGACGTGGATCAAGGCGATCAGGAATTTGGAGGAATACCGTGACAGCCAGAAGTTTCTGGCGTGGCTCATGCGGATATCGCACAATCTTGCGATAGACTATTTCCGTCGGAGCCGCAGACGATCCATGGAAATCGAGCTGGACGACGAGAGGATGCTTTACTCGGAGAAGAACCAGCCATGGGAGAGTCTGGACAACAAGGAGCTTGCCGGGGCGCTGGAGAAATGCATTCTGAAGCTCAACGAGACACAAAGGGAGGTTTTTCTCCTCAGGCAGGAAGAAATGAGTTTCAAGGAAATAGCGCATATACAGAACACTTCGATCAACACTGCGTTGGGAAGGATGCAGTATGCTTTGCGCAACCTGCGCAACTGCATGTGCGGCTGGGATATTTGAGGATTTGGCGGATTGTGAGGAATGGCTACTATGGATTGCAGGGAGATCAGGAGCAGCGTGCTTGACGGAGGCATCGGCCACGACGAGGTTGTGGCGGATCATCTTTGCAAGTGTGATGAATGTGCCGGGTTCGCCCGCACATTCGAGCGCTTTGTCAACGCCAAGCCCGACACATCTGTCTACAAGATTCCCCGGGCGTTGGACGACTCCGTCACCAAGGAGGCCTATGCCTGGATTGGGTCCGCCCCCCCTAATCCCTCAGATCCTGCCCCGTCGGTTCGCAGACTTCTCAGGAGTTGGCCTTTCATTTTTGCCTGCTCCGCCTGTGTTTTTCTCGTGGCTTGGCTCGTCGTGTCCATTCTTTACCCTGGAGATGTCGGCGAGGTGCCCATGGTGACTGCTCCTGAAGTTTTCGCGGGCGCAGGGCCGGACGAGGGCTCTGTTTTTGACTCTGAGCCTTCCGAGCCGGGCAGGAGGTTTGATCAGACAGATGCCGGGCCAGACGTGGCGGAGGACGTTGGAGCCAACGATGCCGAGCTGGAGTTCATGCTCCTGGAGTACCATGAGTCTGACGCGGACGAGAAGGAGGCGATTTCTGCAAAGCTCAGGATGAGGGTCGCGGCGCTTTACAGGGAGAGCATTGAGCATCAAAGAGACCGTCTCGAAGAGGCGGAAAAGCGCTTGTCTGAAATGAAAGCCGCGCTCGATGACAGCGAAAAACGGTCGGAACAAATAATTGACGACAAAGTCAAAAGGTTGATCGAGAAGTCCCGTCGCAGATAAAGCCTTCGTTGCTTGCCGAGCCACGCCGTTGGCAATAAACCTAAATAAAGCAGTTGCCGCAGTGTGCCGTGGATCTATTCTTATTTTGAGTGACACTGTAGTAACTACTGCGAACTCAAAATGA
>JAFGFR010000131.1 GCA_016930955.1 Victivallales bacterium
CTCGACGATCATTATCCCCTCGAAAGACGGCGTCATAAGAAAGATTCGCAAGGCCGGCAGACCTGACGGCAGGCAGAGGGCAATATACCAGAAACTTAATGTGGAGTACAAAAAACCTGCCGATAAAAAAGGTGGAAAAAATACAGAAAATGTAGTGCCTAATCGTCGTAAGTAGTTGATGGTCAACAAGGTCATTTTTTTAGGCGCGAAATTTAGGCTAGATATGCCATATGTTACGGGCGAGTATCAAAACTCCGCGTTAACCGTGTCGGGAGCGCAGGCGCGGCAGACGGTGCGGTGAAATGGCTCTTTATTCTGTATCCGGGGTTTATTTTTCGGTATTTGAAAGTATTGTCATGGGGTTTCCCGGCGACGGGAGATATTTTTTATGGTCAGAGCCAATTGGCTTTTTAAGGAAGGCAGGCATTGGACAGGGTGGCATATCTGGTGAGGGTGAAAGGCAGGGTCACGGGAGTGGGCTTCAGGTATTCCGCGCTGCACAGAAGCGAGTCGCTCGCCTCACTCTCGGGATACATCCGCAACTCCGGATACGCAGAGGTCGAGACACTGGTCCAGGGCGACAGGCAGGATGTCGAGCAAATGCTGCTGTGGCTGAGAAAAGGCCCCCCGCTGGCCCGGGTGGACGACATCAGCATGTCCGAATGCCCATTCGACTCCGGAATCAAAGAATACCGGATAAACCCCTGAAGATCAGGAAGAAGCATCTGTTATGGGAAACAATCAAGAAAACGGCACGCTGGTACAGGAGATCAAGTGCATCCGAGCGCTCGACGGGATCATATCAGGGGTCTCGATGGTCGCTTTGCTCCTCTTCTTCAGCCCAGAGATCATAGCCTTCCCGATCAAGTTGTTCAGATATCTTTACATCGTCCCCATAACCTTCGTATTCATTCTCGTCATCAGCATCCCACGTGACCTGCATCCCTCCGAAAAATGGCACAACGGCCTCGGCAGACTCAGGTTCTTTTCCTTTTTGGCCCTCGGGCTCTCGCCCTTCTGGGTATGGTGGCATTCCGACATCAACAACAGCTACTTTCTCTCCAATATCGCCGTCTTCGTCATGTCTCTGGTGCTTTGCCTCTACAACCTGATATCCATCGCCTCTGCGTCGGCCGAAGAGAATTCGAGAGGGCTGTTTTTCCTCTTTTCCAGATTCTCCAGGATGGTTCTGATCTACGTCCTTATCGCCCCGGTCCTGGCCTTCTTCATCACCGTCTGGCTCGGACAAAGCGGCGGAAGGGATATCTTTATCGTCCTGTATCAGATCCGAGGCTGGGAGATATTCATCTTCGGCATGCCGCTTTGCCTCTCTCTATACACCATCTGGCACTGGAGACAAATTCTCGTCGCAAAGACACACTCGACCTGAAATAAGAATAGATCCACGGCACACTGCGGCGACTGCTTTATTAGAGACTTGACGCGTACCGCGACGCAGCCATTGATTATGTCGGCTGGAATCGGAATATGGAAGGGAAATTGTCGATACCGATACCGACCCCGATGCCGGTGACAAGACAAAAAGACTGATTCTCAATGGCCATGTGTTTTGAGTTAATTCAGGTTCACGGGTGTGTCTCCGACCTGTCGGAGCAGTCAGAATAAATTCTTTGCGTCCTTGAGCAAGGGGAGTTTAATGTCGCGTTCGGACAGCAGGGGTTTTGGCACGGGCCATCTGACAGCGATATCCGGGTCGTTCCAGATTATCCCGCGTTCGTCCGAAGGGGAGTAGTAATCAGTGCACTTGTAGCAGAACTCGGCCATGTCGCTCAGCACGCAGAATCCGTGTGCGAAGCCCTTAGGGACATATACTTGCATCTTGTTCTCCGCCGAGAGCATGAAGGACTCCCACTGCCCGAAAGTGGGGGATTCGCGGCGTATGTCCACGACGACATCGAGGACTTCCCCGAGAATCACCCTGACGAGCTTGTCCTGTCCGGGGTTTATCTGGTAGTGCAGCCCCCTCAGGACTCCCTTCGCCGAACGCGAATGGTTGTCCTGCACGAAACATCCTCCTATGCCCTCGGCGGCATACTTGCGTGCGTTATAGCTCTCGAGGAAAAATCCCCTGCCGTCGGGGAAAACCCTCGGCTCCACGACAAGTATGCCGTCAAGTTTGCCTTTCTTTACTCTCATGCCACTTCTCCGCTAGTCGGTTTGCGCCTGGAAGTCATATTGCTACCCTTCTTCCGAAGCCCAAACGAGTTTTGCCTGCCAATCTTAACATTTTGGCTGGGTGGACAAAGCCTGTTGGCCTGCCAGTTTCAAAACGGGTTTTCATCGGGGTACAGGGTGTCCTTCGGTAAATTGGTGAACACATCCGCCACGCCAATGATCTTGAGCACTGAGTGCAGGGTTCTGGCCGAGTGGTCGAAACCCACCGCCGCGTGATGCGGGAATCGGTGGCCGATCAGGACATGTCTGTAGAACCGGCCCATCTCGTGGATGGCGAAGACCCCGATGCTGCCGAAGGACTGCGGGTCAATGTCCAGCACCTCGCCGTTGGCGATGTAGGACTTGAGCGTCGTGTCGGCGGTGGACTGCAGCCGGAAGAGTGTGATGTTGCCGGGTCTGATCCTGCCCTCGAGCGTGCCTCTGGTGATGTCAGGTGCCGCCCCAGGCTCCATCAGACGGTGCATGATAAGCTGGTACTTCATGGTCGGGCATAACATGCACCCAGAGCATGTGTTGCCGCAGTGGAAGCCCATGAAAAGGTCGTTCAGCTTGTAGTTGTCGGTCACCATGTTGTTGCTGTCGTACATGTCCTTCGGGACAGTGTTGTTGATGTCCAGCAGTGTTGCCGGAAGGTTCGAGGCGCAGCTTGCCATGTATTCGCTGAGGGCTCCATAGATGTCCACCTCGCATGATACGGGGATGCCTCTGGATGCCAGCCTCGAGTTGACGTAGCACGGGACGAATCCGAAGAACTTCTCGAACGATGGCCAGCATTTGTTCGCGAAGATGCCGTACTTTGACGCGCCGAGGTTTTTCCCCATGAAGCTTGTCAGGGCTACCTCATACTGCGCGAGCTTGTCTAGCAGCTCGGGGTAGCTGTTGCCCTTGCCCAGCTCCTGTGCCATGTCTGCGGCGACATCCTTGATCCCCGCGTTGCCCTCGGCCTGTTTGAATATGTCGTAAAGGTCGAGCTCGCTGTTCTCCATGATCTCGATGCCGAGGTCGTATAGGGGCTTGATCGGGGCGTTGCATGCGAGGAAGTCCTGCGGGCGCGGGCCGAAGGAGAATATCTTCAGCTTGCGCAGTGCGGAGAGCACCCTCGCCACAGGGATGAACTCCGAGATCATGGCCGCGACCTCCGCCGGATAGCCCACAGGATACTCGGGGATGAAGGCCTTGACCTTCCTGAGCCCCAAGTTGTATGAGGCGTTGAGCATTCCACAGTATGCGTCCCCGCGGTCGGATGCCAGCTTCGAGGCAGTCTCCTCGGCGGCGGCAACGAGCATTGCCGGTCCGTGGAATCTTTTTGCCAGAAGCGTTGTCGGGCCCTCCGGGCCGAAATTGCCGAGATAGAGCACAAGGGCATTGACGCCCTTCTCGCGAATCTCGCATTCCGCCTTGAGGACATCCGCCTCGTTCTCAACGACAGTCGAGATGTCAACGATTGAAATCTTCGCATCCTTGCAGGCCTTGACCACCGCGCTCTTGCGTTTCTTCGAAAGCTCGATCGGGAAGCAGTCCCTGCTCACCGCTACAATCCCCAGCTTAACTTCAGGCATGTTTTCCATGACGCTATTCTCCTTATATGTTAATTCGTAACTACTCAGGTATTCAGGAGTCAGGATTCAGAATAGACTTCGAATGTTTTCGCCGTTTCTTTCATTCTGATCACTTCCCCTGCCCGTAGTATGCGTTCTTGCCGTGCTTCCTCTCGTAGTGTTTGTTTATGAGAGCCTCCGGCAGACGCACGGCTGAAGGCTTGACCTGCTCCGTCAGAAGGGCCATCCTCGCGATCTCCTCGAGCACCACGCTGTTGTACACTGCCTTCACCGCATCCTTCCCCCAAGTGAAGGGGCCGTGGCATGCCACCACGATCATCTCGTACTCCGAAGGGGAAAGCCCATCCATCGCTTTGATTATCTGCTTGCCCGTCTCCTCCTCGTAGTCGCCTGAGGCCATATCGGCGCTCATCACCTCCGTGCAGGGCACGTCCCCTGGCAGATGGTCGGCATGGGTCGTGCCGTAGATGGGGATCGCCCTGACGGCCTGGGCCCATGCCACCGCATACGCGGAATGTGTATGCGCGACACCTCTGATGCAGCCGAGGCTGCGGTACAGCACGGCATGCGTCCTCGTATCCGAGGAAGGGTTCAAGGATCCCTCCACGACATTGCTCTGAAGGTCAACCACGACCATGTCATCCGGCTTGAGGTTCTCGTACGGCACTCCGCTGGGCTTGATGGCGAAAACCGCTTCCGATGGATCGAATGCGCTGACGTTGCCGAAAGAATAGATTGCGAGCCCGCGCCGCGGAATCTCCATGTTCGCGGCAAAGGCCTCCTCCTTCAAACTCCGGTACTTGCTCATTTCTTCTCCTGATACCAGATGATTCCCTTGTCAAGCGCCTTCAGGCCGCTAATCTAGCACAGCACGCCTGCTTTCATAGGCCGTGATGTGGATTTTTCAGCGTTCAGGCATCGGTTTTGTTCCTGCGCTATCTGCCCTTCCGCACTGAATTCTCCATATGGGAGCCAAGCTCGGAATACTTTGCATACAGTCCGGCGTATCGTGCATGGTTCCGCATGTCCGGGACATACTCTGCGCAGAACCCGCTGCCCATTGCATCCTGAGCCTCGGGGATGTCCTTGTAGATGCCGGCAACCACCGCTGCGAACATCGCGGCGCCCAAAGCGCATGCCTGCTCGGACTCGACCACCTTTATCGCCAAGCCCATCACGTTTGCGACTGTCTGCATGACGAAACGGGACTTCTTGGCCACACCGCCGAGAGCTATCACCTCGTCTATCCTTACACCTTCCTCGACGAATCGGTCAATTATCTTTTTTGACCCGAAGGCTGTGGCCTCGACCAGCGCCCTGTAGATACCTACCGCGTCGCTGCCCATGTTCATGCCTGCTATGGCGCATTTGAGAGACTGGTCAGCGTCCGGCGTGCGGCGTCCGTTGATCCAGTCAAGCGCAACTATCCCTGTGTCGCCGATGCCAAGTTTCCCGGCGTTCTCATCCAGATGAGGCAGAAGCTTCCCGGCCACTTCATCCGCCAGCCGCGATCCGGTGCAGGAGTCAACAACACCCGACTCGGACAGCATGTTCCGCAGTGGCCACATCAGCACCTTGGCGTACCAGGCGTACAGGTCCCCGAACGCCGACTGCCCGGCCTCCATGCCCAACATCCCGGGCACGATCGAGCCGTCAACCTGGCCGCAGATGCCGCGTATCAGCTTGTCCCCGACCTCCTCCAGAGGCGCGACGAGCATGTCGCAGGTCGAGGTGCCCATCACTCGGATGAGCGATCCCGGCTTGATCTGCCCGCCTACCGCGCCCATGTGCGCGTCAAACGCACCGCCGCCGACTACCACGCCTCCCGTCAGCCCAAGTCTGGAAGCCCACTCGGCAGTCAAGGTGCCCACAGGCACATCCGCAGTGGATGTGTGAGTGTACAGGCGCCCTCTGAGTCCAGCGAGCATCGGATCGAGCCTGGCAAGGAAATCCTCCGACGGGAGCCCGCCGAATTCCTCGTGCCACATTGCCTTGTGCCCCGCCGAGCACCTGCCGCGTTTCATCTTCAAAGGGTCAGTATTGCCGGTAAGCAACCCCGGGAGCCAGTCGCAATGCTCGACCCATGAATACGCCGCCGCCCTCACCGCCGCATCATCGCGCAACACATGAAGCACCTTCGCCCAGAACCACTCCGAGGAATATACCCCGCCGGAGTACTTCATGTAGTCAACGCCTCCCCAGCTCTTTGCCAAGGCGTTGATTTCCTCGGCCTCACCGATGGCGGTATGATCCTTCCATAGCACAAACATCGCATTCGGGTTCTCAGCGAACTCCTCCCGCATCGCCAGGGCCACGCCATCCTTGTCCACCGCCACCGGAGTCGACCCGGTAGTGTCTATGGATATCGCCCTCACCTTCCCCGCGGCACCGGCCGGCGCATTGCCCAATGCCTCCTTCACAGACACCTCGAGGCCCTCGATGTAGTCCAAAGGATGCTGTCTGAAGCGGTTTGCCGCCGCGTCACAATACTTGCCCTCGGACCACCTTCTGTAGTGGTGCACATGGCTCGCGACCTCGCTCCCGTCCGATGCGTCAACTATCAGTGCCCTGACAGAGTCGGTGCCGTAGTCCAGACCGATCACATAATTCTCTTTCTCCATAGCAGCTCTCCCTGTTATGCCATAATCCCTAAAATCCCTCACCGTCATTCAATGGAATGCCGTGACCCCTGTGAAAATCTCCAGAGCCAATTTCAAAACTCCCCGCTCAAGGCAGGTTCTCCTTTGTTATCAAGTCCAACGGCACTACGTACTCAAGCTCAAGCTCCTCCCTCATGAGCACATGCCGGCACAAAAGATTCAAGCCCTTCTGAGCCTGCATCACTGGATTCTGGCTTATCACGAAACTGATGCTCTCGTTCTCGAGGAAGAATCTGTTCGCCGACACCAGATCGTAGCCAACCACTTTGACCTTCCCCGCCCCGCAAAGCCTCTCCAGGGCGTAAGCGAACATGTGGGTGTTCGCGTTGGTCACGAACAAACCGTCAACCCTGCCTCCCTCCAGCATGCGACGGCATACCGACTCCACCTCCTTCACCCCCGCGCGGCAGTCGACATCGTATTCCCTGACCCTCGCACCAGGACGCTCCTCGAAATATGCACGGAAACCCGAAACCCTGTCGTTTATATGCCACCCCTCAGGAAGCATCCGCGTCACCACAACATCCGCGTCGTCACCAACCAGAAGATGCAGCATCTTCCCTCCCAGCATCCCTCCCTGGAACGAGTCCTGGCCTATGTAAAACACCGGCGCACTTCCAGGCACATGACAGTCGAAAAACGCATAAGGCTTGATTAAAGGCCTCTCGCGAAAGCACGACTCCGCGGCATCGGAAATCACGGGCGCCATGAAATATCCATCGTGACCTCGCCCGTCCAAACCAAAATACAAGCGCCTGAAATCAACACCCGAATAACGGTCGAAAAAACGCGTCTCGATGTCAACCCCGTACCTCTTGAGATCAAACGCCGCCGCCTTGAGACCATCCTCTATCAGACGCCAGTACGAGCTGTCCTGGTCAAGATGCGGCATCACCACACAAAATTTGTGACGCTTGCCCGAATTCGCCAGATTGCTCGCGAATATGTTCCCTTGGTACCCGCTCTTCTCAATTATCCCCAGCACCCGCTTGCGCGTCTTCTCCGCGACCCGACCACGGTTGTGCAGTACACGGTCAACCGTCCCGATAGATATCCCAGCACGCGAAGCTATGTCCCTCAAGGTCACCAAAATCAAAGTCCCTTGTTTGCGTTAGCGAACACTCATAACTAGTATCATAGTCCGTCAATTCAACCGGCATCCCATTACGGACCGAGGCAAAACCCGTTGCGTTATCGATAACACAATACCGCGTCCCGCAAGCCATGTCAAGCATCAGGAAGGGATTTTTTCAGGGAATTTTTCTTTTGAGCCAGTTTCAAAATCACACATTGCGCGGACAAGGGGAGTTTTTTCCCTTTGGCGATTGAACAGATGCTTGATGCACCTATAGTATATGTCTCTGGCATGCCATACGGGCTGTGCCGGCAATGATAGAATCCAGCAGAGACAGAGTGCAAGCATGAATGAGAACGACTACGCTTTGAAAAACGTAAAGGAGCCCGAGCTTCTCAGGGACATATATCACTTTGACAAGATTCCGGCCTTCAGGTTTGGCGGCGAGAAGGTCGAGATAAACATCCCGAAGGATATCTGGATCACCGACACGACCTTCAGGGACGGGCAGCAGTCACGGTCGCCATATACCGTTGAGCAGGTGGTCAAGATATTCGAGCTCATGAGCCGCATCGGTGGCGAGAGGGGTCTGATCAGGCAGACCGAGTTCTTCCTCTACGGGGAAAATGACAGGAAGGCCGTCGAGAAGTGCAGAGAGCTGGGGTTCAAGTACCCCGAGGTCACCTCGTGGATCAGAGCCGTGAAAAGGGATTTCGAGCTGGTCAAGTCCATGCAGATAGCCGAGACCGGGATACTCACCTCATGTTCCGACTACCATATTTTCCTCAAGCTCAAGAAGAACAGAAGGCAGGCTTTGGACGGCTACAAGGAGGTCGTCACCGCAGCCCTGGAAAACAATGTCCTCCCAAGATGCCATCTCGAGGATATCACGCGTGCAGATATCCATGGTTTTGTCATACCGATGATAAACGAGCTTTACGAGATCAGCGGCGGAAAGGTCAAAATCCGCCTCTGCGACACCATGGGCTACGGTCTGCCCTATCATCAAGTTGATCTGCCGAGAGGCATACCGACGCTCATAAGCACAATCCTTGCCAATACAGACATGAAGCCCGAGCAGCTGGAATGGCACGGCCACAACGACTTCCACAAGGTGCTGGCCAATGCGGTATGCGCCTGGCTATACGGCTGCTGCGCGGCCAACGGCACATTCCTCGGCTTCGGCGAGCGCACGGGCAACCCCCCGATTGAGGGGCTGGTCTTCGAGTGGATGGGCATCACCGGCGTGCATGAGGGGATTGACACCTGCGCGATCACCGAGGCTGCAAGGTTCTTCCGTGAGGAGACTGCTTGCAACATACCGTCGAACTATCCCTTCGTCGGGTCGGATTTCAACTCCACCAGCGCCGGTATCCACGCCGACGGGCTTTCCAAAAACGAGGAGATTTACAACATCTTCAACACGGACAAGTTCCTCAACCGCCCGGCAAAGATAGCCGTCACAAATAATTCCGGGCTGGCAGGCATCGCTTACTGGCTATATACTCATGTCGGCGAGCGTGCGGCCGGCATCAGAAAGGACCATCCAGGGCTGATCAAGGTCAAGGAGTGGATTGACGAGCAGTACGCCAACGGCAGGGTGACCAGCATCAGCGAACAAGAGATGACGGAGCAGGTCAAACAGGTTCTTCCCGAACTCTTCTGAAGGTCAAGATGCTACGCAAACTGCAGGATCAATACGTTCATGAGGATGCGGATCTTGCCCCTTATGCGACTCATAATCTGAACAGTGCCGGCAGGAGGTTTGCCGAGCAGCCCCACCCGTTCAGGACCGATTTTCAGCGCGACCGCGACAGGATTTTGCACAGCCGGTCCTTCCGGAGGCTGGAATATAAGACCCAGGTTTTCCTAAATGCCTCTGGAGACCACCAGAGGACAAGGCTGACTCACACAATCGAGGTCAGCGCGATAACACGCACTATCGCCAGGGCACTGCATTTGAATGAGGACCTCGCTGAGACCATAGCTCTCGCGCACGATCTTGGGCACACTCCCTTCGGGCATGCCGGGGAGTCTGCGCTGAACGAGCTTATGGCGCACCACGGTGGTTTCGACCACAACGACCAGGCGCTGGTTGTGGTTGACGAGCTGGAGCAGAAGTATCCCGACTACGACGGGCTGAACCTCACGTGGGAGGTCAGGTCCGGGCTGGTCAAGCACCGTTCGGCAAGGAACCAAGGCAAGCTCGACAACGCGAAACTGCCCCCGTTTCCACATCTCGAGTCCCAGGTCGCGGACCTCGCCGACGACCTCACATACTACGGGCACGATGTCGATGACGGCCTCGAGGCGGAACTTATAGATGAACATATGCTCGCGAAAAACGAGATATGGCAAAAGGCCTGTCACAAGGCACGTCAACGCGGCATGGATTTGGTGGATGGAAGCGAGAAGTCCCGCGGATACACAGTAAGGTGCCTGATTGACATGATGGTCGAGAACGCGATACTGAACTCCAACCGCATGATAGATGAATCGGGGATATCCTCGGCGGATGCGGCACAGAGTCTCCCCGGAGGTCTGGTTGCCTTCGACAAAAATTTCTCGGACATGACAATGCAGCTCCGTGACTTTCTTTTCTCGAACATCTACCATCACCCGGAGATTTCAAGGGTAAACGACAATGCTGTGCAGAGGATGCGCGAGCTTTTTGATTTCTTCATCGGCAATCCAGAAGCACTGAGCAGGACAACACAATTGAGGGCGGAAAAGGTCGGGCTGCACAGGGCAACCGCTGACTTCATCGCGGGCATGACCGACCGTTTCGCGCTGCTTGAGCACAGCAGGCATTGCATTGGAAAACAACATTGATGAAAGGAGACAGGTCATGTCGCTTGCAACTTTGACCAGATTGTCAAGACGTTTCGGGGGGGACAAGGACTATGTGCTCGCGGGAGGCGGGAATTCATCCTTCAAGGACAATAGTTTCCTTTACATAAAGCCCAGCGGGGTGTCTATGGCGGACATTGTTGAGAAAAATTTTGTCAAGCTGGACCGCGCGAAGATCGAGAAGGTATTCGAGATAGACTACTCCGACGACCCGGTTGTTCGCGAGGACAAGGTCAAGCTCATGATGGGCTTATGCGTCGTCCCCGGCACCGAAGGACGCCCCTCCGTCGAGGCTCCACTGCATCACTGCATATCATACAGGTACGTGCTTCACCTGCATCCAGCAAGAGTCAACGGTATGACATGCGGCAGGAACGGTAAAATCCTTTGCAGCAAGCTTTTCCCCGATTCGCTATGGATTGATTTCATGGATCCCGGCTACGTCCTTTCGGTAAGGGCGATGGAGGAGATCGGGAAGTTCGAGAAATCCCGCGGATACTGCCCGAAGATGATATTCCTGAAGAATCACGGCGTATTCGTCGGGGCCGACACATCTGCGGAAATTGAGGATATCTATTCACATGTCATGGGGACTCTTGAGGCGTTCTACAAGGAATCGAGAGTGCCCATCTCACTTTTCAAGGATCAGGTGGACAAGGATTGCGTCATGGAGCTCGCGCCGATGCTGCGGTCCTTGCTCGCCAAGGGTGCAGACAGACGCATCATGGTCTCCGAGGGCTCCTTCAAGGTCGCTCCAGGCCCGCTGTCGCCGGACCACATCGTTCACGCGGGAGCCCACGCGCTTGAATGCACAAATCCTGGACAAGTCGGGAAAAAGCTCACCAAGTTCCGTGCGGATAATGGATGCAACCCCACCGTGATATCCGTACCCGGCAAGGCGGTGCTCGTCTCCGGGGATACATACAAGGATGCAATGACCAGCCTTGGCCTTGCAAAGGATGCCGCGCTGGTATTGCAGCTCACGAAGGCCTTCGGAGGCCCTGTTTTCCTCTCGGAAAAAGCACGCAAGTTCATAGAGAACTGGGAGGTGGAGTCATACCGCAAGAAGAATGCCTCGGCATGCATCGAGGGCCCTTTGCGGTCGAAGGTGGCGGTCGTCACCGGAGGCGCACAGGGATTCGGACTCGGGATCGCTAAAGGCCTCGTGGAGGAAGGGGCAACTGTAGCCATAGCCGACTTGAACTTCAAGGGCGCCGCGAAGGCCGCGAAGGAGATCAACTCCAAATACGGTGACATGAAGGCTGTCCCGCTCGAGGTGAACATTTCAGATGAGAACTCAGTTCGCGACATGGTCAAACAGGCGGTGATGGCCTTCGGCGGGATAGACATATTCGTGGCCAACGCCGGCGTGCTCAAGGCCGGCTCGGTGAAGTCCTTCACCCGGATGGACTGGGATTTCGTCACAGACGTCAACTATACGGGGTACTTCCTCTGTGTCAAGCATGTGGCCGCAGTGATGTCCCGGCAGAACGCTTGCGGCGGCGACTGGACAGATATTGTCCAGATAAACTCCAAGAGCGGTCTGGTGGGCAGCAACAGGAACGCCGCATATGCTGCCAGCAAGTTCGGGACTATCGGGCAGACACAGAGCTTCGCGCTGGAGCTTGTCGAGGACAGGATAAAGGTAAACAGCATCTGCCCCGGGAATTACTTCGAGGGACCTCTGTGGAGCGACCCGGAAAAAGGGCTCTTCGTCCAATACCTCAAAAGCAAAAAAGTCCCCGGAGCAAAAAACATCCAGGATGTCAGGAGATTCTACGAATCCAAAATACCGATGGCGCGCGGATGTCTGCCCGAGGACGTCGTCAGGGCGATAGTCTATTGCGTCACGCAGAAATACGAGACAGGTCAGGCCATTGCAGTTACTGGAGGACAGGTGCTGCTACACTAAAGCATATTGCCACCCGTGCTTGAAGAACCCGCATTCAGTGCTAAATTTGTAAAATCTAGATCCGTGATTCAGGAGAGGAGTTATGAGATTGTCGTTCAGGAAGACTTTGATTGCTGGACTGGCGACCGGTGTCGCCGCTGTCTTCAGCGCATGTGTGACACCTGTAAACATCAGCGAGGCCCTCCAACTTCCGGAGTCTGCAAAGCTGTACACTTCATATAATATCTGGTATGAGATTCCATGGAACATATCGTCCCTCAACTACCAGCGCGGAAAGATGATCCCCGTGGGGACCGAAATCAAGCTCCTCGGTGCCGACTCGTCAAAAATCCAGTTCCAGGTGCTGTCAACAGGAAACAGCTACACCATCGAATACCACGAGAAGTGGGCGATGAAGCCTGTGGAGGAGTTCCTCAAGGAGTTTGTTACGACTAAGGACCGTAGCGAGCAGACCGAGGGGATCTCCCCGGAGGTCAGAAAAAATATCCTCAACGGCATCGTCGAGAAAGGCATGACAAGAAATGAGGTCGAGATGGCCTTCGGCCCTCCTTCCCCGCACAGGACACCATCAAAAGACCTGTCGACATGGATATACTGGGACAGCCGTTTCGTGACGAAGAGGGTCATCTTCAAGGGTGACAAGGTGCTCGAGGTGCTGAGGTAGCGCGATGAGGAAAAGAACCACACTTATAGCTGGCGGCGGAGGGTTTTTAGGTTCACATCTCTGCGAGGTTCTTCTTGCCGAGAACCATGATGTGATCTGTGTGGACAATTTCTACACCGGCTCGAAAAGCAATATCAGGCATCTGCTGTCCGATCCAGGGTTCGAGCTCATAAGACACGACATCACATGGCCCCTGTATGTCGAGGTGGACGAGATATACAACCTTGCCTGCCCCGCATCACCTGTGCATTACCAGCACGACCCGATACAGACCACCAAGACCAGCGTCATGGGCTCCATAAACCTGCTCGGACTGGCCAAAAGACTCAAGGTGCCGATTCTTCAGGCCTCCACATCGGAAATCTACGGCGACCCCAATGTCCATCCGCAGCCCGAAGAATACTGGGGCAACGTCAACCCAATAGGCCTGCGGAGCTGCTATGACGAAGGAAAGAGATGCGCCGAGACCTTGTTCTTCGACTACAACAGACAGCTCGGAGTCGAGGTGAAGGTCGTGAGGATTTTCAACACCTACGGCCCGAGGATGCGCCCCGACGACGGCAGAGTGGTGAGCAACTTCATCGTCCAGGCCCTGAAAGGTGAGGACATCACCATCTATGGCGACGGATCGCAAACCCGGAGCTTCTGCTATGTCGACGATCTTGTGCGCGGCCTGGCGTCAATGATGGAGACCCCGTGCGAGATCACAGGCCCGATAAACCTCGGCAATCCCGCGGAGTTCACCATAATGGAGCTGGCAGACAAGGTGATAGAAATGACCAAATCCAAGTCAAAGATTGTTTTCCGGCCCCTCCCAGAAGACGACCCAGTGAGGCGGCGCCCGGATATATCAAAGGCCAAATCAATACTGAAATGGCACCCATCCGTGCCCCTCGAGAAAGGCCTCGAAAAAACTGTTTCATATTTCTCCGGCATACTCACGAGCCAATTTCAAAACTCCGCGTGAACCGCGTTGGGAGCGCAGGCGCGGCAGGCGGGTAGTTTTGAAATTGGCTCCACCGAATCAAAAAAAAACTTGATTTTGTTTTTTTTAATGCTATTTTCCTGTCCCTCTCGCCGCGTGCTCGCTGCGCATGTGAGAGACGGCGGTTGCTGTACAGCAGGTGTTTAAGGTACTTGATTTTATTTATTTTTGAAAGCCCGGAGGCAAATTATGGCGGAAGTGATACTGAAGAATGTCTCGAAGATTTATCCCGGCAATGTGACGGCCGTGAACGACATCGACCTCCACATCAAAGACAGGGAGTTCTGCGTGCTGGTAGGTCCTTCGGGCTGCGGCAAGTCCACGACTTTGCGCATGGTAGCCGGCCTCGAGGAGATCAGCAACGGAATAATATCCATTGGCAACAGAGTAGTCAACGATGTCCCCCCGAAGGACCGCGACATCGCGATGGTCTTCCAGAACTACGCCCTCTATCCGCACATGACTGTATATGACAACATGGCATTCGGGCTGAAGCTCCGCAAATTCAAAAAGTCGGAGATTGACGCACGTGTCAAGGAGGCCGCAGACATCCTCGGTATCCATGATTACCTACAGCGCCGCCCAAAGGCGCTCTCAGGCGGGCAGCGTCAGAGGGTGGCCGTGGGAAGAGCCATCGTCAGAAAGCCAGAAGCCTTCCTCTTCGACGAGCCATTGAGCAACCTGGACGCCAAGATGCGTGTCCAGATGAGGGCCGAGATCAGCAAGCTCCATACCCGTCTGGAGACCACCATGATCTATGTCACCCATGACCAAGTCGAGGCCATGACCATGGCCGACCGGATAGTGATCATGAAGGACGGCGTGATACAGCAAGTGGACGAGCCCCTGAAAGTCTACGACAACCCGACAAATCTTTTTGTCGCCGGATTCATCGGCACTCCTCCAATGAACACCTTCAAGGGAAGTCTGGCCTCCGAGGCCGGGAAGCTGGCATTCAGCAACGAGTCCTTCAAGATCGATCTTCCCGATATGTGGAAGGAAAAGGCCGAACCCTACACCGGCAAGGAAGTGGTCTTCGGCATCAGGCCGGAGGACCTCGGTTCGGAAGAGGCGGAGCAGAATACCGCAGCACCCAGAATCAAAGCCAAGATCGAGGTTGTCGAGCCCATGGGCTCCGAGACCTACCTTTATCTTACAACAGGGGACAACTCCTTCATAGCCAGAGTGGATGCCCACCGCAAGGCTGTGGTCGGCGAAGAGATCAGCCTTGGGGTCGCCATAAAGAAAGTACACCTCTTCGACGGCCAGACTGAAAACGCCATCTTCTGATCCTTCCTGGTTTGTTTTTGTCGGAAAGACTGCTATTTTTTGGTTTTGTCGTCTGAAGATATGGCGGGGTAGCTCAGTTGGTAGAGCAGAGGACTGAAAATCCTTGTGTCGCCAGTTCGATTCTGGCTCCTGCCACCATTTTCACGAGAAGTCGAGGTATTTTGATGCCTTTGCGGCAAGCTTTCCATGGATGCCTATTGCCGGGAGACGTTGTATCTGGTGATTTTTTCTTGCCGAGAGGATTTTCGCGACGGACACCGGGCCGATCCCGGGCACGAGCAGCAGGGACTCCTTGTCGGCACGGTTGACATGGACAGGGAAGAACTCCGGATGGCTGGCGGCCCAGGTCTGCTTGGGGTCGGTGTCCAGAGACAAGTTGCCTTCCTCGCCGTAGACCAGCTCGGAAGGGTCGAAATGATACTTGCGCAACAAAAAGTCGACTTGGTAGAGCCTGTGCTCGCGGTTTAGCCGGTCGTCGCCTGAAAGGGAGAATCCCTTCTCGCCAGGTATGCTCCTCTCGCCCAGGCCCGGCTGATATGCCGAGAAATAGACCCTTTGGAAGTTCAGCCTGTTGTATATTCCCTCCATGTAGCGAACGATCTCGCGGTCGGTCTCGTCCGAGGCACCCACAACGAACTGGGTCGAGCACTTGACGGATGCATGTGGAGCACCTTTGCCTGTCGCCTCGGCGATATACTTCAAGGGCCGCACGATGTCACGCTCGAAGTCCTTGCAGGCAGTGAGGTTCCGGAAATGCCTTGCACCAGGGACCTCGATGTTCAGCGAGACCGCCGAGGAGAGCCTGAGCGCCTCGTCAATGGCGGCCTCGGAGGCTCCCGGGATAACCTTTAGATGCACGTAGCCCCGGTAGTGGTACTTTTTCCGCAGCAAACTTGCGGCAGCGACCAGGCTTTCCATCGTGTGGTCTGCGTTCCCGGCCAACCCGGAAGTCAGGAAAATGCCGATCAGGCTTTGCCTGGCCAGATGCTCGATAAATAGTTTTGCGGCCTCGTCCGGGGTGAGAGTGCAGCGCCTGGCGTTGGCGTTGCTGCGCAAGGGGCAGTATCGGCAGTCGCTGGTGCAGCAGTTCGTCAGGAGGGTCTTGAACATATATCCCCTGCCACCCGAGGCGAGCGGCACGGGATACAGCCAGCGTCCGCCATCAGCACGCTTACGGTGGCCGTCCTTGGATGTCCCGCAGGCACATGCCAGGTCGTACTGGGAGTCCTCGGAAAGGATTTTAAGTTTTTCCAAAGCGTCCGGCATGTCCTCACCTCAATCAGACTTTTGAACCCGTGCGATCCGCCGTGAGGCGGCCTCATCGTCCTCGGATGCCTTAACCCCGACCCCGACGAGATCCACTGAATATCTACACTCCGAGCGACTATGATATTTTGTACCCGGCATTGCCACTGAGACTTGAAATGGCAGCCCGGACATGCTAGTTTCCAAGCCAAGTCTCATTGCCGACTGTGGTTTATCATACAGCCGTGGATGGACTTTTTCAAAATTTGGGATAAATAATTTCATTCATCGAGGAGGAAAGTAAATGAGGTTAAGATGTCTTGTCTGTGCGGCATCGGTTTGTGCTTTGACGTTCACCCCCTACGCTTCCGCAAGCGGAGAGGGAAAACAGGAGAAGTATTCAACTCCGTTGCAGCTCTCGTTCTTCGCGCCGCTGCAGATCGCACCGGAAAACAGCGACGTGTACGGGCTCAGGCTGTGTCTGCCCTACGGGGTCAACCACAGCCTGCACGGAGCTGACATCGGCATCTGGAACGTCTTGACCGGAAAGCATCACGGTGTCCAGATCGGGGCCTTGGCGACCATGCGCGGCGGGAAGGCTTACGGATGGAACATCGCCGGTATAGCCAACATGTCCGACGGGGACGACTTTGGAGTCTCCTTCGGGGGCATCTACAACAACGCCTCTGGGAGCATAAACGGAGTCCAGCTCTCGGCCATACATTCACGCGCCAAGAAAGTCAAGGGCGTGCAGTTCTCACTCTTCAACTACTGCGACGAGCTCGAGGGAGTCCAGGTCGGCCTGTTGAACTTCTGCCCCCAGGGCGCTATACCCTTCATGCTGCTTATCAACGCGAAATTCTGAGGAAAACTTATGGAAGACGGCAAATTTGAACAGATAGAGCTGGTGATGTCGCGTGCGAGGGAGTCCGCGGCGGTTTTCGGGCAGCTCGACCAGAAGCATGTGGACAGGATCGTCAGGGCTGTCTATCTTGCCGGTATGGACGCAAGGATAAAACTCGCCAAGATGGCTGCCGAGGAGACTGGAATGGGGCGCTGGCAGGACAAGGTCATAAAGAACATTGTCGCCACACAATATGTATATGAGAACATCAAGTCCCAGAAGACTGCGGGGATCATATCCGACAACGATAAGGACGGGGTAATCGAGATAGCTCAGCCACTTGGCCCGATTCTCGCCGTGACACCGGTGACCAACCCGACCTCGACCGTGATGTTCAAGATTCTAATCGCGCTGAAGACCAGGAACCCCGTGATAATAAGCTCCCACCGCAAGGCGGCGAAATGCTCGGTTGAGGCGGCAAGGATTTGCTACGAGGCGGCACTTTCTGAGGATGCCCCGGAATACTGCATCCAGTGGTCGGAGCACAAGTCCCGGGAGGAGACCCAGGCACTTATGCGGCACAAATGCCTCTCGCTGATCCTCGCCACCGGAGGCGAGAGCCTGGTCCACGAGGCCTACAGCTCCGGCACGCCTGCAATCGGTGTCGGGGCAGGAAATGTGCCGGTGTTCATCGAGAAAAGCGCCGATATCCCCTTCGCCGTGGAGCAGATAATGCTTTCAAAGACCTTCGACAACGGCACGATATGCGCCAGCGAGCAGGCGGTGGTGGTGGAGAATACAGTGCTCGAAGTCGTCAAAAAAGAGTTCGTCGCCAACAAGGCCGTTTTCCTCGATCACAAGGCAGTGGCCCTGCTCGAAAAGGTCGCATTCGACCCAGCAAGGGGGCTGATGAACGCAGATATCGTCGGGCAGTCCGCGGTAAAGATAGCCCAGATGGCAGGAATAGACGTCCCTCCAGACACAGCCCTGCTGATTGCACCGCTTGAGGCAGTCGGGCCGCAGGCACCGCTTTCCAGGGAGATACTCGCCCCGATCCTGGCGTTCTACTCGGCGCCGGACTTCGACTCTGCCGCGAACATCTGCATGGACCTGAACTTCTTTGGAGGCACGGGGCATACAGTATCCATCTTCTCGAATGACAATGAGC
This sequence comes from Victivallales bacterium, assembly GCA_016930955.1. Taxonomy (GTDB): domain Bacteria; phylum Verrucomicrobiota; class Lentisphaeria; order Victivallales; family JAADHT01; genus JAFGFR01. Next base: position 18,449 of record JAFGFR010000131.1, read on the forward strand.
TGATCAAAAAATTCGCGTTGATAATGGATGCCGGCAGGATATGCGTGAACATGCCTTCATCCCAGGGGGCGGTCGGAGGCATCTACAACACGCTCGAGCCGTCATTCACTCTGGGTTGCGGGACGACTGGCAAGAACATCACCACGGACAACATCTCGGCGCGGCATCTGATTAACATCCAGCGCATAACCAAGCGCAGGATAAACGACAGGACTGCGAATTTTGACATGGGCAAATATCTTGACGAGTCCGCTGATGCACTCACACTCGAGAAAGAATTCAACAAAAACTACTGAGGAGAACAAAAAAATATGAAGATCGAAACCTCAAATTGCGAATGCGGCACTTTGCTTTCAATAGAAGGCAGACTGGACACTGCCGCATCGGAAGGTCTGGAAAAAAAATTATCCGAGCTGGACATCTCACAAGGCCTCTGCATAGACCTTGGCAAAGTTGACTACATCAGCTCGGCATTCCTGAGGATATGCATAAAATGCTGCAAAAATCTCGGCGATGGCAAGTTCTGCCTGAGAAATCCGCGCCCCGAGGTCAGAAAGGTCTTCAAGATATCCAATCTCGAGAAGCTGATAAAGAGTCCCTGAACAAAATATTTGCCCGTTTGGCGGCCCATCCATCAGCGGCAATTGCTCCAGATCACAGGTTGCCCCATAATTCCACGACATTCGGGAGAGTATGATTAAGATATGGAGCCAATTTCAAAACTACCCTTCAAGCGGCTTCTAGAGAGGGCCTACTATTCCGGCATAGGCAAGTCGGCTGTGATTTATCCTGTGGCCTTCATCGGCGCTTTCGGCATGTCCTTCGCGTCGCTGGGGTTTATATTTTATCTCCAGGACAAGTTTTGCGCCACCGGGGAGCAGATAGGGTTTCTCGCCGGTGTCTGGGCCCTGGGATATCTTCTCGGTTTTTTTTATCTCCGCCCGGGGCTATACAAACGGATGCTGCCGCGTTACCAGATACTCGTCTCAAGCACCGTCATGTCTGTCTTCGGCGGCATCATGCCGCTTATCCTTCCTTCAATCAACTACATCTATATTTCTCATCTCGTATATGGCTTGGCCATTTCGATGTTCTGGCCCCCTTTGACAGCATGGATTTCAATCGGTTTTGAAGGGAAGAAGCTCGGCGCGATGATGTCTCGCTACAATTTCTCATGGTGCCTGGGTACTGTCCTGGGTCCTCTCGCCGGCGGGTTGGTGTGCGAGTACTCCCCTGCCGTAGTGCTGGTTTCCGGGGCCTGTCTTTTTTTCTCCAATTCTCTGCTGGTCCTTGGAGCGACATTGGCAATGCCTCATGGGGGAGATACCGAGGCTCATGAGCCGAAGTCCTTCGGGAAGGTCTCGACCGGTTTGAGACTCCCGGCTCTCGCAGGATTGACTTGCACCTTCCTCTTCGTGGGCATACTTGCCAACATCTTCCCTGTATTCGCCCGAAACGACATCGGAATGAGCGAGGGGATGATAGGATTCATGATGTTCTGCAGGACACTCGGGATGACTGCTTGTTTCGTTCTGCTCGGGCGTTTGACGGTGTGGCATTTCATGGCGTGGCCTCTGCTGGCGGCACAGGTGCTCATCGCACTGCTGTTGCTTGTCTTATCATCTGTTTACTCGGAGCTGGTTTTCTCAGTCTTGTTTTTTGTTTTGGGCTTACTCAACGCGGTGGTCTACGCCAACGGGCAGTATCACAGTATCGCCGGCAGCAGAGACAAATCCTTCGGCGCGGCCCTGTCCGAACTTTTGATAACCATAGGCCTCGGAGCCGGATCATGCATGGGTGGCGTCATATATCAATTTTTCGGATTCGCGGCAGTAATAAACTCCCTGGCAGTGCTCATGCTGGCAGCATGGGTAATGCAGCTTATATGGGTCTCGCAGAGAGTCACCGCCAAGAACACATAAGGCTAAGAGCCAACTTCAAAACTTTCCGTCTGCCGCATCTACGCTCCCGACGCGACTCACACGGAGTTTTGAAGTTGGCTCCTAAGAACCTAAATAAAGCAGTTGCCGCAGTGTGCCGTGGATCTATTCTTATTTTGAGTGACACTGTAGTAACTACTGCGAACTCAAAATGA
>JAFGFR010000132.1 GCA_016930955.1 Victivallales bacterium
AGACAAGCCTGCATGTCCAGCTCGCCGACCAGGCGATATGCATCGGCCCCCCACAGTCGTCAGCCAGTTATCTGCTGATTCCACAGATCATAAGTGCGGCGGAGATATGCGATGTGGATGCCATACACCCTGGCTACGGCTTCCTTGCCGAGAACGCCCACTTCGCCGAGGTCTGCAACTCCTGCAACATAAAGTTCATCGGCCCTGGGCCGGAGCAGATCACAGCCATGGGCGACAAGGCCATTGCCAGAAAGACAATGATTGCCGCCGGAATCCCTGTAACCCCGGGGAGCGAGGGCGAAATCAATGACGAAAACGAAGCTAAGAAAATTGCTGCAAGCATGGGCTACCCGGTGATAATCAAAGCTTCCGCCGGCGGCGGGGGCAAGGGAATGCGCGTCGCCCATAACGATGCCAGCCTGATCCAGGGCTTCCATGCCGCCAGATCCGAGGCGGAAAAGGCCTTCGGCAATCCCGGTGTCTATATCGAGAAATACATCGAGAACCCGAGACATATCGAGTTCCAGATCCTTGCCGACGAACATGGCAATGTAGTGCATCTGGGCGAAAGGGACTGCAGCATACAGCGGCGCCACCAGAAGCTTATCGAGGAGTCGCCGTCTCCCTCGATGACCCCCAGGTTGCGCAGATCCATGGGCGATGCCGCGGTGAAGGCCGCGAAGGCTGCCAAGTACTCCAATGCCGGGACGATCGAGTTCCTGCTTTCCGGGCAGGATTTTTATTTCATGGAGATGAACACTCGGATACAGGTGGAGCACCCAGTGACAGAGGAGATCACAGGCGTTGACCTGATCATGGAGCAAATCAGGATCGCCGCAGGCGAGAAACTCTCTTTCAGGCAGAGGGACATCAAGTTCAACGGCCATTGCATCGAGTGCCGCATTAACGCCGAAGACCCCTACAAGGACTTCACGCCCAGCCCCGGGAAGGTCGAGCTGTACTGCCCGGCAGGGGGAAGGGGCGTAAGGGTGGACTCGCATGTATATTCCGGGTATTCCATACCTCCGTACTACGACAGCATGATAGCAAAGCTTATTGTTTACGCGCCGGACAGGAAACAAGCGCTCGCAAAGTGCGAGAGGGCACTCGATGAGTTCATGATCGAGGGTGTCAAGACCACTATGCCCTTCACGAAATTTCTTGTCGGGACAACCGATTTTGTTGCAGGGAACTACGACACAGGCTATATTGAAAGGCTGATGAAGCTCGGAGTTTTCCGGGAGGATTTGTAGTCACCCAGGGGAAAGTCGGGATAAGGACAGGTCTTTTAATTATTTTGAAAGGTGGATATCATGATCAGGAAAAAGGAGAAGAGAGCACACAGGAGTACCATCACGGGAGCCGTGGGCGAGAACGGGATGGAGCTTGGAGGCGTTCACATCCATGAGAACGTGATTGCCTCGGTTGTCAGGAAGGCTACCGGCAAGGTCGAGGGTGTCGTTCGTCTCGCAGGCAGCACACTCGTGAACAACATCGCCGAGCTCATCGGCAACAAGACCATAGGCGACAGGGCGATCTCCGTCCACATGGAAGGCGACACGGTCGCCATCGAGGTCAAGGTGAACATCCTTTATGGGTATCACGTCCCTACCGTGGCAGGGAAGATACAGACCGTAGTTGTCGAGGAGGTCGAGAAAATAACTGGGCTTACCGTGACTTCGGTAAATGTGATAATCCAAGAGCTTGACGACGCGGATGACTCCGCGCATGGGGAAGCCGACGATATCTGAGATGAGCCCGACCTCCTGCAAGTCGTCTCGATACGCGGGGGGTATAATAAAAGACAAAACACAGGCGGTGTATCATGATTATTGATTTTTATCAGTGGCTGATTTCTTCTGGGGACAACCTGCATCTTAGAAACTTCAGAGCAGGCTATGTCTGGGGCACTATTGTCGTTTTGGTGTTGCTTGTGGTGGTCAAGCTTATTCACTACTACATGTTCATCAGGCAGAAGAAGGTTCAGGAGGTCAGGATCGCGGGAGAGGGAGGCTCCTTTTTCGTCTCTGCATCCGCCATCGCCGACATGGTCAGGTTCGTCGGGGAGAAGTTCGAGTACATCGAGATTCAAAAGGTCTTCCTGAGAGAAGGGAAAAACGGCGTGGCGATGGCAATAAATGTCGTCTATGACACGCATGGGGAAAGATTCCCGGTGCTCGCGACCAAACTCAAGGAAGCCATTCAGGAGAATCTCGATGGCCAGCTCGGGATTGACAGCATCGAGACAATAGACATCCACGGCAAGAAGATAACCAACAGGAAGAATTCGCAGTTCTGAATTTTTAAAACCGTAGAACCGTGCTTGCCGCGGCGTGGCCTTGGCGAAGCCGGGAACCGCGGACACCTACAATGATGTAGCGATGGCATGGTAGAGAACGACTGCGGCAACATTGGCGACATTGAGGCTTCTGGCGAACTCCCCCGGCATAGGTATGGTGAATAACCTGTCCTTGAACTGCACGTAGAAGAACTGAGGGAACCCGCAGCTTTCATTTCCAAAGACAAGAAGCGTCTTTGGGGGGTAGCCTGTATCAAGATAGCTTCTTTCCCCCTTGGTCGAGAAGAACATACAGCTCTTGTCCTCCGCGAAGACCAGGAACTTGTCCACCGACTCATGAATTGTCAGATCGAGATGCTGCCAATAATCCAGCCCGGCGCGGCGGATGTACTTCTCGTTCAGGGAGAACCCAATCGGCATGACCAGATGAAGCCTCGCCCCGGCTCCGACGCAAAGTCTCCCTATATTCCCCGTGTTCTGAGGGATTTCAGGGCATATCAGCACCACTTCGAACATTATCTGTCACCCATTTGAACTCTTTTGCGATGCTTTCCTCGATGGATGGGCTTTTCAGGCCTTCCGGGAGGACATTGTAGGTGTAAGTCTCGATCTCGAGGGCAGAGCATATGCCCGGGTCGAGCCGGACTTTCTCCAGCACTGCCAGCAGCTCATTTCTAGCAGCGCGGATGCGCCGTCCAATCCCGGAGCAGAAAACAGGCAGATGAAAGTGGCTGACAAAACGGCATCCGGATAAATCCGCATCAAGGTCACACGGGATGTCGTCGTACCGCCTGACAACACCACCGTCGACACCCTTTATCCTCGTCTGGTGAAGGTAAACTTCCTCAGAGAACTGCTGCAATGCCTCGAGATCCATGCGTGACGCGCCAATGGTCTCCAGAGCTGCGCTGAGCTGTATCTTGCCTATCCGCAAGCCGCCGGAGATCAGCATCTCCAGACCCTCTCCAGGGCAGGCGCCTGTCAGCTCCTGATGCGAAGTGTCGTAGCATACCCCTATATGCCTGCGTGCGTTCTGCGAATTCCGCAGATGACGGCCGTGGAATTCCAGGAAGCTCTTGCAGTCTTCCCAGATGCAGTCCGGCTCCATCTCAACCGACAGGACGATCTCGGCTCCGCGCCTCTCCTCGAGTGTAGCAAGATGATCCGCCACTTTCAACAGGTTCCAAGCAATCAGCTTTTCGCAGTCCTTCTTTTCGGAAAGGAACTTTGCATAGCCCCCGGGTAGCGTGCTTATGCTCCCGCATATCCCAGAAGGCATTATCTCGGCCAGGAAATCAGCCGCCCTGCAGGTGAAGTCAGCACGATCGGCGCTGGTCCAGTCGGGAAGATATACCTCCGACTTCACAGGCTTGCCGTGAAACTCTCCGTAGGGAAATGCATTGAGAGTAAAAACATAGTACCCGTTGCTCTCAAGAAAATCCCTGACCATCAACACATTGGATTTGTCGGCCATCTGTCCGGCAAGCCGCGAGTCAGACCAGAAACCCAGGGCGAATGGCTCGTCTTCAGCCATACCCAAAAACTCCCGAACACGGCCGAACTTGCAGCCTATGTCAGCAAGCCGCCTCCCGATGTCCATATCGCAAGGGAAAACATTCAGGCTGTAACATAAATCCAGTTTGTCGGAGACCAGTTTCATTACTCCTCCATTTGATTAACTTAACCCTCCGCGGGGAAAAAACAATTCCCTTCATGATCGGTGTGGCCCCTGAATTCGAAATTGCATGACGCGTGGACACGGGTAGTTTTGAGACAGGCTCATTGGGGTAAAAATAGACAGGGAGGCTTGGTTTTCTGGGGTGAGGTGATATTGTACATATCGAGCCGATTTCAAAATTCCGTGTGAGCCGAGTCGGGAGCGCAGGCGTGGCAGACGGTGCGGCGAGATGGCTGGTGCATGCCCGAAGCTGTCTGTGCCTGCCATTTCGCCGTGGCGTATGCGGTGCCTTCGCACCAACCCTTTGGGCGGTGAGTATTTTTAACTTCGAGGGATGATGAGGAGTATATTTTCTGTATTTAAGCGAGGCCTTCAGAAGACGGCGACAAGCGTGTCTCGTTCAGTGGAGAAGGTCTTCTCGGATGCGAAGGCATGGGATGAAGGCACCTACGAGGAGCTCGAGGCTGTGTTGCTTGGTGCCGATTTCGGTGTCGAGACTACACGGGGGCTTATTTGCGATCTTCGTGAGCGCTACTCTACCGGGAAGATCAAGACTGCCGAGGACGCACGTGAGGTGCTTGCCTGCGACATCCGCAAAATTCTAAGTCGGAACGGGCGTGACATAAGGATGCAGGAAGGCTCGCCGACCGTCATTTTCCTTGTCGGGGTGAATGGCAGCGGGAAGACCACCACAGCCGGCAAGCTTGCGGCAAAATGGAAGGCCGACGGGAAAAGAGTGATGCTTGCAGCAGGTGACACCTTCCGTGCCGCAGCAGTCGAGCAGATCAATTTGTGGGGCGAGAGGGTAGGGTGCCCGGTGATATCCTCCAAGACTGGCGCCGACCCGTCGTCGGTGGTCTATGATGCTGTCTTGGCGGCAAAATCGAGGGGATACGACCTTCTGATAGTGGACACTGCCGGCAGGCAGCACACGAGGAAAGGTCTGATGGAGGAGCTTGCGAAGATGAGGCGTGTGGCCGGCAAGGTTCTCCCGGGCGCGCCGCACGAGACATGGCTGACCATAGACTCAGGAATCGGCACAAACGCACTGAACCAGGCGACAGAATTTGCGAAATTCGCAGAGATCGGCGGTTTGGTGCTTACGAAGCTTGACGGTACCGGGAGGGGCGGAATGGCTGTGGCTATACAGAACCTGCAGGCTTTGCCGGTGTTCTTCTGCGGCTTCGGAGAAAAGCCGGAGGACCTACAACCCTTCGATGCCGACATGTTCGCAAGGGCTGTATTGCAAATTGATCACGAAGTGGATGTAGATTGATGAATGGACTGATTTCGATACTACCCGTGGCCGCCTGCCTGTGCGTCGCACGCAGACAGGTGCGGCCCGTTCTTTCTTCGGTTGTTTTTTTTATGCTGCACTGCTTTGTGTGCGCCGTGGAGCCTGTCTCTGTCGATGCTGGAGTTCTATTGCAGAAGCTTCAGGATGCCATGGCGGGAATCACGGCGGTCAGAGCCGACTTCCGCCAGGAGAAAAATCTTTCGTTGTTCGCCAAATCGGTGGTGATAACCGGGTCGCTGGAGATAGAATTCCCCGACAGATTCACATGGGAGGTGAAGCAACCTATAAGGACGCGGATAGTCTCCGACGGTTCGAGCATCAGCGTATGGGACGGGGAGACAGGGATTACGACAAGGACAAACGTAAGGGACAACCCCATGGTGAAGATCGTGTGGAACCAGATAGACTCGTGGTTCATGGGGCGCTACAGCGAGCTGTCGGAACACTACGACGTGATCGTCCAAAGCGAGTCACCGCCGGTGGTGAGATTCGTCCCTAAAAACGAAAAGATCAAACTTGCAGTCGGCAGTATAACAGTTTTTTTCCGCGATGACCTCAGATACCTCAGCAGAGTGGTGCTGGCCGAGACGGGAGGCGATTCAACGACCATGGATTTCACCAACGTGGTGATCGAGGATAAAATTGATCCTAAATGAAGCAGTTGCCAATCGTCTCGAAATCGAAATCGTTATCGGGATCGAAACAGGGATATTGAGAGCCAATTTCAAAACTACCCTTCGCATGTAATCGTTTGGCGTTTGATACTTGGGAAAGTAGCTTTATATTACGGGCATGACAACAGATCCGTGGATAAATTCGTTCAAGGAGGCCTGGGGGATGCTGGTGGATGTCCCCCTGCCTGGTTTCCTTGGCTCTGTGTCCGACACGGATAGAGATGGACGGGAGATCCCGGCATGCTTCCCGATTGTCGGGGCGGCGCTGGGGCTCGTCGCCTACTGCTGCTCATGGATTTTGTTTGCCCTTCTCCCTGCCAGAACTGCGGTGGCGATGGTAGGCTCAGTAGGCTTGGTGTTGTTGCTGGAGATCACGATTTCCGGGGGGAATTTGGCAGTGCTGTCCAACATTATCAGCCTCAGCGGCAACAAATCCCGGGACGGCGAGCATGTCCTAGGCTCGAGTTTCAGCTCAGCACAGATGATCTATCTCTCGCTCTACCTTCTGAAGATATTCTCCTTCGCCCTTCTCCTGCTCTACGACAGGACATCATGGCTTGTCATCGCATATACGATGTCGTATCTCGTGAGGTCTCAGCTTGCGATTTCCGTGTGTGGAGGGGGCTCTGAGGCCCTCATACCGGTGAGGAAGGAGAAATATGCAGTCAAACTGCCTTGGATCATAGCCTTGGTGATATCTTTTGTTGTCGCGGGTTTTCACTTCTTCCCTGCGGTGGTGTTTGTGGCGGTGGCAGCATATTTCATGATATTCTGGCTGAAGAAGATGGTCGTGGATAAATTCGGCACGATGACATCCGAGCTTGTCGGCGCGGGAGGTGCGCTTTCGGAGATCGTATTTTTGCTGATCGGGGTGATGCTTCTGGTCAGGAACTGAACGGCAAGAAACTAAGAATCACTGACGGACCGTAACCTTACTGAAGATTATAGATATGGCGCAAATCACCGATTCAAAGCTTTATCCGATGTATTTCAAGCCGATATACAAGCGTATAATGTGGGGTGGTGATTTGATGACGAGGCATCTTGGGAGGAGGCTTCCTTCGGGACGCGACCCGATAGCCGAGTCATGGGAGCTTTGCGACCGGGAAGGCGACGAAAGTGTGATAGCCAACGGCGAGATGAAAGGGCGGACAATCAGCTCCTTGCTCAAGGATAACGGCAGGCAGGTGGTCGGCAACAGCTTTGCAAAGGGATCCAGATTCCCCCTGCTCGTGAAGATCATTGATGCCGGCAAACGCCTTTCACTCCAGGTGCATCCTGACGAGGAGGCCTGCAGGCAGCTTCCCGGGGCCGAGCCCAAGACGGAGATGTGGTACGTGCTTGCAGCAGAGCCACATGCCAAGATCTTTGCAGGTTTGGGGCGGCATTGCACGATGAGGCGGTTTATAGACAGCATCGGGTCCGATGCTGTCGAGGCCTGCCTGCAGACATTCCAATCCGTGCCCGGTGACGCATATTTCATCAACTCGGGAAGAGTCCATGCGATTGACGGGGGCAACCTTATCCTCGAGGTGCAGCAGAACAGCAACACGACTTACAGGATAAGTGACTGGGGCCGGGAGGACGACAACGGCAAGTCGCGTGAGCTGCATGTGGACAAGGCTCTGAGTTGCATACATTTTGGTGACAGGAGCTCGCCGAGGGTTCCCGGGGTCTCCGGCAAGGCGGCCTACAACAGGCGTTTCCCCCTTGTCAACCGGTGCCAGTTCTTCAATGTTGATTCACTGGTTTTGGTCGAGGATTGGAGCGACAGCACCGACGGGACGAGTTTCCATCTCCTTGCTGCAGCAGACCATCCTGTCTCAATCGAGGGTCATGACGGCAAAAGAACTTCGCTGCCGCCGGGAAGGACATGCCTCGTGCCGGCAGCCTACGGGAAATACTCGATAAGGCTCGAAGGCAAGGAAGCCACTGTAGTCAAAACAACATTGTAAGGGTTTTCGGATGAATGAACTGAACTGTCCCAGATGTGAAGACATCAAGCTTATCAGGAAGAATTTCGAGGGCACCCCGGTGGAACTCTGCGAGGAGTGCGGCGGCATCTGGCTGAACAAGGGCGATCTGAACAAAATCGCTCACCCCATCTCGGGAGATATCGAATATTGCTCCCAGGAGAACCCCGGCAGGAAAGGCCCCTCCACCCTCGAATGCCCGGTATGCAAGGGAGTGCAGCTTGCCAGGGCCAACTTCATCGAGTTCTCCGACATCATGCTCGATGTATGCCCCGAATGCCATGGCATCTGGCTGGACAAGGGCGAGCTCGAAGCCATAAATGCCGAGATTGACGCGCTTGCCAAAATCCCGGAGTCCTGGGATCACAGGGTTATGGCCTTCATCTCCAAACTTCCCTTCTAGCCCGTTCCTCCTGCAGCAATCGGGCTAATGCCCAGATGGCATGACAATTATGAGCAATATTTCAGAGAGTGTCTTTAGCTTTGACAGCTGCGGCTTGCGGCTTTTTGGTGTGTTTTGCGAGCCTTTCGAGAGGCGAAGCACGCTTGCTTTGGTATTTCTTCATGGCTGGGGTTCCTACCGGATCGGGCCGCACAGGATTTTCGTCGACATGGCACGCGCATTTGCGGGAAATGGCTTTGTCAGTTTGCGGTTTGATTTCCGCGGCCGTGGCGAAAGCGAGGGGGAAAGCGACAAGATCACACTTCTGGACATGATAACCGATGCGCACAAAGCGGTGGAGGAAGCCACGCGCATCCCGGGGATAGACGGGGCAGTCCTGGTTGGACTGTGCTCCGGAGCCGAGGTGGCTGCGGGTGTCGCCGCGACTAACCCGAAGGTCAGGGCGGCAATATTGCTTTCAGCCCCGTTGCTCGGACGCCAGGACGGAGCAAATGAAAAAATCTCGCAAAACACAGACATGGCCAAAAACTATCTCAGAAAGCTTTTCCTAAGGGGCACATGGAGGAAGATCGTTTCAGCCGGGGTGGACTACAAGACGGTTTTCAGGATACTTCTCGGCAGGACATTTAATGGCAGAGTCATGGACAAGAATCCCGGGAACGTGAAGGAGCAGGAACTTGCCGCGAAATTCGCAGATTTCCAGGGGCGGTGTCTTTTCGTCTACGGCGGCAATGACCCTATGTTGCCGCGATCAGAACACGGGTACAGGCAGCTTTGCTCGGGGAATATAAATGCGACATTCCGCACAATCCCCGAGGCCAACCACAACTACCATTCCGCCAAATGGGAAAAAGAGCTGATCGACATCATCTCCGAATGGCTCGACAACAAAAAAACAAGCAAATAAAGCTCCCCGCATTTGCTTAATTTAAAAATCTTGGTAGATTCATTTTCAGGAGCCAATTGCTGGACATATCTAAATTCGACAGGAGGCATCATGGCCGGGATTTACAAGGCTTACGACATTAGGGGAATCTATCCGACCGAGCTGGACGAGGCGACAGCGGAGAAGATAGGGCGTGCCTTCGTGCATTTTTTGAAGGCCCGCAAGGTCGTTGTCGGGAGAGACATGAGGCCTCATTCCACGCCGATATTCGCCGCGCTGGCGAAAGGGATCACGGAACAGGGGGCCGATCTGATAGACCTTGGCATGTGCTCCACGCCGATGTCGTATCACGCGAACGGTCTGCTGAAGGCCGACGGCAGCATCATCATAACCGCGTCGCACAACCCTGCGGAATGGAACGGGTTCAAGCTTTGCAGGGAAAACGCCATACCCATCGGCGGCAACACCGGCATACAGGAGATCAGGGATATAGTCGAGATCTGCGGCTGGGGAGTCCCGGAGCGAGTCGGATCAGTAACACAATACGATGTATCAGCCGAGTATGGTAAATTCCTGCGCGACCATGCACGCATGAACCGCAAACTCAGGGTCGTCGTGGACTACGCCAATGCGATGGGATCCTTCGAGATAGCCGGGATAGAGGACCTTTTCGACATCATCCCGATGTACAAGGAGCTCGATGGGACATTCCCGAACCATGAGGCCAACCCTCTGAAGCTTGATACGCTGGCGGCGCTTTGCGCGAAGGTCAGCGAGACCGGCGCTGACTTCGGGGCAGGCTTCGACGGCGATGCCGACCGCTGCGGATTCGTGGACAACGAGGGGAATATCATACCCATGGATCTGTTCGGGGCATTGATAGCCCAGGACATACTCGCCTCGGGGCCGGCGACGATTCTCTACGATTTGAGAAGCAGCCGCGCAGTGAAAGAGTGCATCGAGCAAAACGGCGGCAAGGCCGTCATGTCCCGTGTCGGGCACGCATTCATCAAGGCGCAGATGCGCGAGCACGACGCAGTGTTCGCTGGAGAGCTTTCAGGACATTATTACTTCCGTGAGAACTACACTGCAGAGTCTCAAGGCCTCGCATTCATCATGCTTGCCAATCTGCTTTGCAAGACATCGAGGAGCGCGAGCGAGCTTGTCAGGCCGCTGAGGAAATATTGCTCCAGCGGGGAGATAAACTCCAAGGTCCCCGACGTGGCACCCATTCTCGATGAGCTGAAAAACAGATATTCCGACGGGAATATGTACGAGCTGGACGGCATATCCTCGGAATACGACGACTGGTGGTTCAACGTCAGGGCTTCGAACACCGAGCCGTTGCTCAGGCTGATAGTCGAGGCAAACGACCGACAGACGATGGAAGCCAAGCGCGACGAGCTGCTCGCAATCATCAGGAAATGACCCGCGAACACAGGAAAGCTGTCGTGCTGGTCAGCGGGGGGCTGGACTCGGCGACAACCCTGGCCGTGGCAAAATCCAAAGGCTTCGAATGCCACGCAATGACCTTCGACTACGGCCAGAGGCACAAGATCGAGCTCCAAGCTGCAAGAAGGGTCTGCCGCGCAATCGGCGTGCTCGAGCATATCGTGGTGAAGATAGACCTCAGGAAGTGGGGCGGCTCGGCCCTTACCTCCGACAAAATACCCGTCCCGGACTTCGACCCGAATATGAAATCCATCCCCCTGACCTACGTCCCCGCAAGAAACATGATCTTCCTTTCATTCGCCCTCGGATGGGCAGAGACTCTCGGGGCAAGCAACATATTCATCGGCGTGAACAGCATGGACTACTCCGGCTACCCCGACTGCAGGCCGGAGTTCATCAAAGCCTTCCAAAACTGCGCCAGACTCGGGACAAAGGCCGCCGACCAGAACACCAGAATAAAAATCCATGCACCACTCCAGAACCTCGACAAAGCCTCCATCATCAAGCTCGGTGCCTCCATGGGTGTGGACTTCGCCAACACCCACAGTTGCTACAACCCCTCCACGGAAGGCAGGCCTTGCGGCAGGTGCGACAGCTGCGAAATCCGCAGAAAAGGATTCCTCTCCGCCAAAATGGACGACCCTGCCAAGATTTAGGGCGCTTCAGCAGAAATACGGAGATTTTTACAAGACGGGACTGATCGAATGCTGGATCGCAAACGAGGAGAAGGAGGGCTACTGCGGAAAGTTCCTCTTTGTCTTCGACGGACAGCACTGCCCCATGCACAGGCACAAGGGCAAGCATGAGACATTATCCTAAATAAAGCAGTTGCTGCAGTGTGCCGTGGATCTATTCTTATTTTGAGTGACACTGTAGTAACTACTGCGAACTCAAAATGA